>NZ_JBEZJZ010000083.1:0-37508 GCF_040651455.1 Streptomyces sp. NPDC048483 | reverse complement strand
TCCGACTCGTACTTCGTGGTGGCCCACTTCCACTACGTCGTCTTCGGCACGGTCGTCTTCGCGATGTTCGCCGGCTTCCACTTCTGGTGGCCGAAATTCACCGGCAAGATGCTCGACGAGCGCCTCGGCAAGATCACCTTCTGGACGCTGTTCATCGGCTTCCACGGCACCTTCCTCGTCCAGCACTGGCTCGGCGCGAACGGAATGCTGCGCCGTATCCCGGACTATCTGGCCGCCGACGGATTCACCACGCTCAACACCGTCTCCAGCATCTTCTCCCTCCTCCTGGGCCTGTCGATCCTGCCGTTCCTCTACAACATCTGGAAGACAGCGAAGTGCGGCGAGAAGGTCGGGGCCGACGACCCCTGGGGATACGGCCGTTCGCTGGAATGGGCGACGTCCTGCCCGCCGCCACGGCACAACTTCCGTACGCTGCCCCGTATTCGCTCCGAATCCCCGGCATTCGACCTGCACCACCCGGAGATCGCACGCGAGGTGGAGGCCGCCGACGCCTCCGGGACCGGGGTATGCGGATGAGTGAGGCCATGCGGGAAGACGAAATCCACGAAGTCATCACCGAGATCGAGGGATATCTGCTCTGGGAGGCGGAGAAGGAACGCGCCCGCGCGCAGGCGGCCGCATTCTGCGCAGGCATGCCGTGGCTCACCGATTCCCAGCGCACGGAAGTGGAACTGCGCTATTGCCAGGACCAGTGTGACGTAACACAGGCCTATCTGGAACGCGTTGCCGCACGCAGCGCCTCACTGCGAGCCGAATACGACGGCGCGTACCGGTCCCTGCGGCGACGCCTGATCACGGCATGCCTCAGCGGAACCGCGGCCGTGGCGATGCTGGCTTTTGCCCTGACGGCGGGGAGATGCTGGTGAGCCCGGTGATGCGCCGCCGCAACCGGGCAGAGGACATGACCTGACCTCGGAGATCCGGTTCGCGGGCGACGAGCGGGAACGCGTCCAGCGCGCGGAACTCGACCGGAAGAAGCGGGGCTCGACCGGAAGACGTGGTGGAGCCCCGCCGCACCCCGTCAGCGGTAGTGGACCTGCAACTCCTTGACGCCGTTGAGCCAGGCGGAGCGCAGTCGGCGCGGATCGCCCGCCAAGGAGATGCCGGGGACGGCGTCCGCGATGGCATGGAAGATCAGGTTGATCTCGAGGACCGCGAGCGACTTGCCGAGGCAGAAGTGGGGGCCGCCCCCTCCGAATCCCAGATGGGGGTTGGGGTCGCGGGTGATGTCGAAGACCTCCGGGCGGTCGAAGACCTCCGGGTCGTTGTTGGCGGAGGAATAGAAGATTCCGACCCGCTGGCCCTGTTTGATCTTCGCGCCGCCCAGTTCGGTGTCCTGGGTGGCGGTGCGCTGGAAGGAGACCACCGGCGTCGCCCACCGCACGATCTCCTCGGCCGCCGTCGCGGGGCGCTCGCGCTTGTAGAGCTCCCACTGGTCGGGGTGGGTGAGGAAGGCATGCATGCCGTGCGTGATGGCGTTCCGGGTCGTTTCGTTGCCGGCGACCGCCAACAGCAGCACAAAGAAGCCGAACTCGTCGGACCCGAGATTTCCCTCGTCCTCCGCCGCCACCAGGCGGCTGACGATGTCCTTGGCCGGACACTCCTTGCGCGCCGCCGCGAGGTTCATCGCGTACGAGATCAGCTCCATGGCCGCGTTGCTGCCGACCTCTTCGGTGATGGCCAGCTCGGGATCGTCGTAGGCGATCATCTTGTTCGACCAGTCGAAGATGCGGGACCGGTCGTCCTGGGGGATGCCGATGAGTTCGGCGATCGCCTGGAGGGGGAGTTCGCAGGCGATGTCCGTGACGAAGTCCCCGGACCCCCTCTGCCGCGCCTCGTCGACGATCCGCGTCGCCCGGTGGTGCAGGGCGTCCTCCAGGGCGCGGATGGCGCGCGGGGTGAAGCCGCGCTGCACTATCTGGCGGACCCGGGTGTGCTCCGGCGGGTCCATGTTCAGCATGATCAGCTTCTGTACGTCGATCTGGTCACGGGTCATGGACTCGTTGAAGCGGATGATCGAGGTGTTGAGGTTGGCGGAGAAGATGTCCGGCTTGGTGGACACCTCCTTGACGTCCTCGTGGCGGGTGACGACCCAGTAGCCGTCGTCGCCGAACCCTGCGAGGCCGTGCGGCTGGGCGTTCCACCACACGGGTGCGGTCTGCCGCAGCTGCGCGAACTCCGGGAGCGGGACGCGGGTTTGGTAGACGTCGGGGTCGGTGAAGTCGAACCCTTCGGGCAACGCTGGGCATGACATGGGCGACTCCTGGTCCATCTGGCAGCCGAGAGTGCTGAGTTCCTACGGCTCTGACGGCTCTGACGGCTCGGGCGATTGTGAACACATTCTTGACGATGCATCAGGTGCGGGTCGCGGTGAAGGTAGTAACGAGTTCTACAAGTGGCAAGGGTCATGGCAGGACCTGTTATGGACAAGGGCGGTGCACGACTCTTGCGCCCCGGCGCAGGGCTCATAAGACTGTTTGTAGAAGTAGAACGCGTACTAGTTCTTCTTCCGTGGGTGCCGGGACGCCCCGCGGACGCGAGGAGAGGACGAGTCAGTCATGGCCGCGGAACCCGTCATCGTCGAAGCCGTACGCACCCCCATCGGCAAGCGTGGAGGCGCGCTCGCCAACCTCCACCCTGCCTACCTCCTGGGCGAGACCTACCGCGAACTCCTCGCCCGTACGGCCATCCAGCCAGACTGCATCGAGCAGATCGTCGGCGGCACCGTCACCCACGCCGGCGAACAGTCCATGAACCCCGCCCGCAACGCCTGGCTCGCCATGGGCCTCCCGTACGAGACCGCGGCCACCACCGTGGACTGCCAGTGCGGGTCCTCCCAGCAGGCCAACCACATGGTCGCCAACATGATCGCGGGCGGTGTCATCGACATCGGCATCGGCTGTGGCGTCGAGGCGATGTCCCGGGTGCCGCTCGGTAGCGGCTCCAAGCACGGCCCGGGCAAGCCCTGGCCCGACGAGTGGAACGTCGACCTGCCCAACCAGTTCGAGGCGGCCGAACGCATTGCCCGCAACCGCGGACTGACCCGTGAGAACGTCGACTCGCTCGGCCTGATCTCGCAGGAACGGGCGGCCATCGCCTGGTCCGAGGAACGCTTCAAACGCGAGACGTTCGCCGTCCAGGTGCCCACCACCGAAGAGGAGCAGGCCGCGGGTCAGGGCATGTGGCGGCTGGTCGACCGCGACGAGGGACTGCGCGACACCTCGATGGAGGCGCTCGGCGGCCTCAAGCCCGTCATGCCGACCGCCGTCCACACCGCGGGCAACTCCTCACAGATCTCCGACGGCGCGAGTGCGGTGATGTGGGCCTCCAAGCGCATGGCCCGCGCCCTCAAACTCAAGCCGCGGGCCCGCATCGTGGCCCAGGCGCTGGTCGGCGCCGATCCGCACTTCCACCTCGACGGACCCATCGACGCGACCCGCGCCGTGCTCGGCAAGGCCGGGATGTCGCTCAAGGACATCGACCTCGTCGAGATCAACGAAGCCTTCGCCTCGGTCGTGCTCTCGTGGGCCCAGGTCTTCGAACAGGACCTGGAGAAGGTGAACGTGAACGGCGGCGCCATCGCCCTGGGGCACCCGGTCGGGGCCACCGGTGCCCGCCTGATCACGACCGCGCTGCATGAACTCGAGTGCAGGGGCAAGGAATTCGCGCTGATCACGATGTGCGCGGGGGGCGCGCTCGCGACGGGCACGATCATTCAGCGGTTGTAGTCGCCGTCGGTGCGGTCGCGGATGTGGATGCGTATGCGGATGCAGGGGACATCCCAACCTGCGGATAACCACAGGTGAGTTGTGTGGAAAACCGCATTCTCCGGCGCACAAGATCCTCGTACCGTCGAAGACATGACCAGAACTCGGCGTAAATCACCCGAATCGAGCGGCAATCGGCGGATCTCGCATCGGCAGTTATCGCACCGACGCACTTCGCACCGACGCACTTCGCACCGACACGCTTCGCACCGACGTGTCTCACGCGGGCTGGCCGCGGGCGGCGCCATCGTACTGGCGGCGCTCATCACGACACCGGCCCTCGCCACTCCGCCGCCCGCCACGGCACCGGCATCGGCCGACATCTCGCGGGCGGGGCACAACCGCGGGGCACTGCTCTCCGTTACCCCGCTCGGCAGCCAGAACCACGACGAAATCGTCGCCCAGGCGCAGAAGGCAGGACTGGAAGCCGGCACCGCGCGGCACGGCGTCGCCGCCTACCGCCTCACCTACCGCACCATCACCCCCGACGGACGGCCGATCACCGCATCCGGCCTGCTGGCCCTCCCGCTCGGCGGCAGCCGCCACCTGCCGCCCGTCGTCCACACCCACGGCACCCTCGCCTACCGCGGCTACGCACCCTCCGTATTCGAAGGTCCCGACCGGGCCGTATCGGTGCTCTATGCCTCGGCCGGCCGCGCCGCCATCGCCCCCGACTACCTCGGCCTCGGTACGGGCCCCGGCCGCCACCCCTACATGGACGCCCGGTCCGCGGCATCGGCTTCCCTCGACATGCTCCGCGCCGCCCGCTCCGCCGCCCCGAAGCTGGGTGCGGCGCTCGACCGCAAGGTGTCCGTCACCGGCTTCTCGCAGGGCGGCCCGGTCACGATGGAGCTGGGCCGCGAACTGGACCGCGGCGCCGATCCCCACTTCCGGCTCGGCATGCTGGCACCCGTCGGCGGCCCCTACGACCTCGACGGCAGCGAACTCCCCGCCATCTTCGACGGACGCATCGACCCCCAGTCCGCCGTCTTCTGCCTCTCCTTCTTCCTCACCGCCCAGAATCGCCTGCACCCGCTCTACACCGACCCGCGTGAGGTGTTCCGCGCCCCCTATGCCGACCGCGTGGAAGATCTCTTCGACGGCGACCACCCGGCGGAAGACATAGCCGGCAAGCTGCCCGGCCGCCTCGAGGACCTGCTGACGGACACCTGGTACAAGAAACTCCAGCACCCCTCCGGAGCTCTGCTCCAAGCACTGCGCGCCAACGACCGCACCTGTGACTGGACACCGGACCGCGATGTACGCGTCACCCTCTACACAGCGACCGGCGACAGGGACGTCGCCATAGCCAACACCCGTAGCTGCGAGCGGGAGTTGGCGAGCCACGGCGTCAAAGCCACGGTCGTCGACCAGGGCCCCGACGCCGACCACAACACGTCGTTCCTCCGCTCGGAACCGTCCATAGCCCGGGCCCTGCCTGTCTCCCGCCGATAGCCCGCGCCAGATCGAAGGTCGAAGGGCCGAAGCGAACCGGTCGGATATGCCGAGTGTGGCGGCGGTCAGGCAGACCCGCCGCACCGGTAAAGAACATTGCCCGGCCCTCCCTATGGGTCAGGGAGTGAAGGAGACCGGGGTGTCGAAGGCGGCGCGGCGGGTGGCGCGGCGTAGGGCCTTGAGGATGGTTCCGCCGAGGGTGCAGGTCAGGATGACGGTGACCAGGGCCCGGGGGAGGTCCCAGCCGAGGGAGGTGGCGAGGCAGTAGGTGAGGAAGCGGACGAGATTGTCGTGGAGCGGGTCGCCGGGGACGAAGGAGACTCCTGAGGTCATTCCGGCGATATAGGGCCAGCCCTGGAGGTTCATGATCAGGCCGTAGAGGACGGCGGTGACCGCTCCGTAGGCGGCGAGCAGGACAAGCTCGCGGCGGCCGCGCAGCCGGTCGGGGCCCGGCAGGAGGCCGGCGCCCATGGACACCCAGCCCATGGTCAGCATCTGGAACGGCATCCAGGGGCCGACCCCGCCGGTCAGCAGTGCCGATGCGAACATCGCCACGGAGCCCAGGACGAAGCCGAAGCCGGGGCCGAGCACCCGGCCCGACAACACCATCAGGAAGAACATCGGCTCGATACCGGCGGTGCCCGCACCCAGTGGGCGCATGGCGGCTCCGGCCGCGGCCAGGACGCCGAGCATGGCGATGGCCTTCGCGTCCAGGCCGGTGTCGGCGATGGTCGCCACGACGACGGCGAGCAGCATCGGCAGCAGCGCGGCGAAGAGCCAGGGCGCGTCCTTGGAGTGCGCGAGCCCGGAGGCGGAGTCGGCGAGCAGCGGCCAGCCGAACGCCATCACGCCGATGGCCGAGATGAGGGCCAGGGTGGCGATGGAGCGGGGGCCGAGACGTACGGCGCGGGCCTGGCGGCCGGGGTCGGGTTGCCCGCTGGGCCGGCGGCCGACGGTCGGGCCGGCGGCAGCGGTGGTGGCCGCGGTGGTGGACCGACCGGTGGGCTGCCGTCCGTGGTCCGGCACATCGGGCCTGGGCTCGCGCCCGGTGTGGGCGTCGGGGGTGTCCGGGGTCATGGGGTGGCCTCCAGGGCACGGGCGACCTGGGGGACGGTCAGCCAGGGGAGAGGGGCGAGGACCTTGGAGACCTGAGGGGCGAAGGAGGGGGAGGAGACCACGACCTCGCTGGTGGGGCCGTCGGCGACGATATCGCCGTCGGCGAGGATGACGACGCGATGGGAGAGCTCGGCGGCCAGTTCCACGTCATGGGTGGCCAGGATGATGGCGTGCCCTTCGGCGGCCAGGGCGCGGAGTACATCGATCAGGCGGGCCTTCGCGGCATAGTCCAGGCCGCGGGTGGGCTCGTCGAGAAGCAGGAGAGGGGGGCGGGCGGTCAGGACGACCGCCAGGGCGAGGGTGAGGCGCTGGCCCTCGGACAGGTCGCGGGGGTGGACGGAGTCCGGCACGTCGGGCAGCAGCCGGGTCACGAGTTCCCGGCACGTGCCGGCGGGAGCGTCCGCGTCGTGGTCGGCGGCGGTGCATTCGGCCGAGACGGTGTCGGCGTAGAGGAGGTCGCGGGGTTCCTGGGGGACGAGGCCGACGTGCTGCAGGAGGGTACGGGCACTGGTGCGGTGCGGGGTGACGCCGCCGACGCGGACCGTGCCGGAGGACGGTTCGTGCATGCCGACGAGAGTGGTGAGGAGCGTGGACTTGCCCGCACCGTTGCGGCCCATCAGGGCGAGGGTCTCGCCCGGTTGAACGGTGAGGTCCACCCTGCGCAGGGCATCCACCCGCCCGCGCCGGACGCCGAGCCCCGAGACAACCACAGAGGGGGAGGGGGCGGGGCGGGGGAGGGGGGAGGGCCCCCCGGAGGGGTCGGCGGAAGCCCCGGCGGCGCCCCTCCCCATGCCACCTGCCGCCCCAGGCTTCACCTCCGCCAGCCGTGCACGGAGCGAACCCGCCTTGCGCCGGGCGTCGCGTACGGAGAGAGGGAGCGGGGACCAGTGGGCGAGGCGGCCGAGGGCTACGACCGGCGGGTGTACGGGGGAGACGGCCATGATGTCGGCGGGGTCGCCCATGAGGGGGGCCGCGCCGGGGGAGGGGAGCAGGATGACCTGGTCCGCGTACTGGACGACGCGTTCCAGGCGGTGTTCGGCCAGCAGGACCGTCGTACCGAGGTCGTGGACCAGGCGCTGGAGTACGGCGAGGACCTCTTCGGCGGCGGCCGGGTCGAGGGCCGAGGTCGGCTCGTCCAGGACCAGGACCTTGGGGTGGGTGGTGAGGACGGAGCCGATCGCCACCCGCTGCATCTGGCCGCCGGAGAGCGTGGCGATGGCCCGGTCGCGGAGGTCGGCCAGGCCCAGCAGGTCCAGGGTCTCCTCGACGCGGCGGCGCATCACGTCCGGGGCGAGGCCGAGGGATTCCATGCCGTAGGCAAGCTCGTCCTCGACGGTGTCGGTGACGAAGTGGGACAGCGGGTCCTGGCCCACCGTGCCGACCACATCGGCCAGTTCGCGCGGTTTGTGGGTGCGGGTGTCGCGGCCGTCGACGGTGACGCGGCCGCGCAGGGTGCCGCCGGTGAAGTGCGGCACGAGCCCGCAGACGGCGTTCAGGACGGTGGACTTGCCGACGCCGGAGGGGCCGACCAGGAGGCACAGTTCGCCCTCGGGGACGGTCAGGTCGATGCCCTGGACTGCGGGCGCGGCGGCGTCCCCGTAGGTGACCGAGACCTGCTCGAACCGGATCACCGGGTGGACTCCTTCTTGAGCGGGGCGGCGGAGGGACGGGTCCCCGACGCGGATTCGGTCTCCCCGGTGCGCGGCCGGCCCTCCCCGGCCCGCGGTCGCGCCTGCCCGCGCTCCCGTACCAGCGCCCCGCTTTCCGCGGAGGCCGGAAGCGGCGCGGCAAACGCCGGCAGCAGCCCGAGGAGAAGGGAGGCAGCCGGCCAGAGGGGCAGGACGGGCGCGGTGAGGGGGACGGCGGGCGGGTGGAGGGCGGCTGGCGCATACGCGTTCGCCCAGATCATCAGGGCCGCCACGGCGATCCCCGAGCCGGCGACCAGGCAGGCGCGAAGGCCCCAGCGTTCGGGCCGGTAGCGGCTGCGTACGGAGCGGCGCCCGCCGAGCCACAGCCCGGCGAGCGCGGCCACGAGCCCGGCGAGCAGCAGCGGCAGCCCGTAACCGGCGCCCGCGTCCGACAGCAGCCCGTAGGTGCCGGCGCAGACGCCGAGCAGCCCGCCGAGGGTGAGGACGGAGGTGGTGTGCCGTACGGCGGCCGGGACTTCGGCGGTGCGGCCGTAGCCGCGCGCGTCCATCGCGGCGGCCAGCGCGACCGACCGCTCCAGCGCGCCCTCCAGCACCGGCAGCCCCACCTGCAGCAGCGCCTTGAACCCGCGGTCGGGCCGGCCGCGCAGCCGCCGGGCCGCCCGCAGCCGCTGCACGTCGGCGACCAGGTTCGGCGCGAAGGTCATCGCCACGACGACCGCCACGCCCGCCTCGTACAGCGCGCCGGGCAGGGACTTCAGGAGCCGGGCGGGGTTGGCCAGGGCGTTGGCGGCGCCGACGCAGATCAGCAGGGCGGCCAGCTTCAGCCCGTCGTACAGGGCGAAGACCATGCCCTCCGCGGTGACCCGGCCGCCGATCCGCACCCCCTTCGCCCAGTCGGGAAGCGGCACCTCGGGCAGCGTGACCAGCGTGTGCGTACCGGGGATGGGGGATCCCAGTACAAAGGCGAAGACCAGCCGGATGGCGATCACCACCAGGCCGAGCTTGATGAACGCCCCGTAGGACCGGGCCCAGGGCGCATCCGTACGGCGCGCCGCGACAACATAGCCGGCCACCCCGACCAGCAGCCCAAGCAGCAGCGGATTGGTGGTACGTGAGGCCGCGGTCGCCAGGCCGAGCGCCCACAGCCACCACGCCCCGGCGTGCAGCGCGTTGCTACGGGTCGCCTGAGGGGCGCTCATCCGCGCCGGCGGCGTGCCCGCCACACGGCGGCCGCGCCCAGTACGACGACGGCCGCGATGCCGCCGAGCAGCCCGGCGGAGGGGCCGCCGTCCTCGTCACCGTCCGCCGCCGCCTTCGAAGAGGGCACGGCGGAGGGCTTCTTCGCCCCGCCCACCTGGTCCGCGCACCCCGACTTCGGATAGCCGCCGATGGCGCACAGCAGCGCATTGGTGTCATAGCGCAGCCGCCGGGCGACTTCGGCCAGTGCATCGCCCGCCGAGGCGTCCTCGGGCACCCGGGCGCATGCCGTGCGGGGCTTGGGCGGGGCCTCGCCGTCGGGGGCGTCGGATGCGGTGCCGAAGTCGATGACGATGCCGATCCGTTTGCTGCCGTCCTTGGCGGGTGTGCCCTGGCACAGTGCGGCGAAGTCGGCGGCGGCGCGCGGCTTGCCGGCCGCGGCGGAGTCGGCGCTGACGGTGAACCGGAAGCCCTGGACGGCGCCGTCGGCCGGGCGCACGGTGGCCGGGCCCTCGGAGGCGTACGACCAGGAGCCGCCCTTGCTGTCCCAGAACGACCAGTAGCGGTACTCCTGCGCCTGCGCGGGCGCCGCCGCCAGCCCGCTGACGGCACCGGCCAGCAGCAGCGCGCCGGCCGCCCTGCCGCGCCGCAGGGGGCCCGTGCGCCGCCTCACAGCTGGTTCTTCTTCTTGCGGCCGCTGATCAGGAAGCCGATACCGGCGCCGAAGGCCAGCCCGACGCCGATGATCCACCAGGGGATGCCGGCGCCGTCGTTGTCCTTGGCGTCCTTGTCCGGGGCGGCCGACGGCGATGCGCTGCCGGCCGGCTTGGGGCCGGTGGCGTTCAGCGCGGCCACCAGGTCGGTGCCGCCGAAGGAGCGCGGGTCGGCGCCGGCGGCATGCGCGGCCAGCACCAACTGTGCATAGGCGGCGGGGCCGTTCTGCTTGGCCCAGTCCGCGGAGTTCTTCTCCAGCCACTTCAGCGGCTTCTGCGCGGCGGCGCCGTGCGAACCGGCCGCCAGCGCGACCACCGCGTCGGCCGTGTTGCCGACGTCGGGCTGCTCCTCCGCGCCCGGCATCGCGGACAGGAGATGCTGCCCGTTCTTGTCGAGCTGCGCGACGAGGTAGCCGTCCGCGGCCTGCGCGGCCCGCTCCGGATCGTCACCGAGGCTGCCGTCCTTGCCGTCCTTGCAGGTCAGCGGCTTGACCGGCGCGCTCACACCCTTGCCCGCGGGCGCCACGACGAAGCCCTTGCCCCGGGTACCCAGCGCGGCGGCCGCGGTGGCATCGGCGTTCGGGACCAGCTTGCCGTCCTTGGCCTGGTAGGAGAACGCGCCTCGCTCGCCCTCCTTGGCGTTGCAGCCCAGCTGCAGGGCGAGCAGTGCGTCGTGCGGGCTGTTGCCGCCCTTCTTCGCCGTGGCGGACACCGGCTTCTCGCCCACGGCGGCGAGCGCGCCGATGACCAGCGAGGTGGAGTTGGCGTCGCTGGACGAACCAGGCAGCAAGCTCCAGCCGCCGTCCTTGTTCTGCACCGACTTCAGCCAGCTCACGGCCTTCTTCACGGCGCCGTCGTGCCCGCCGAGCGTGGCCAGCGCCTGCACGGCGGCGCTCGTCTGGTTGGTGTCCCGCATCGTCTTGGCGTCGCAGGCCTTGCCCGGGTCGGCGCGGAAGGCGGTGAACGAGCCGTCGGCGCACTGCTGCCCGGTGAGCCAGCCGACACCGGACGCCGCGGGCTCGACGCCCACCGTGTGCTGCGCCAGCAGCGCCAGCGACTGCCGCCAGACACCGTCGTACTGCGGGTCCGCGGTCCCGTACAGCCCGTCCGGCAGCTTCTTCGGCGACGCGGACGGGGCGGCGGAGTCGGCGTACGCGGCGGGGGCAGCGGCCGCGCCCAGCAGGGCCGCGGTGGCCAGCGCCGGGGCGGCGCGGCGTGCCAGGACGGCGAGGGAATGCGCCATGGGAGCCATGGTGGCCATCGGGTCGGTGCCTCTCGGGTCGGTTCGCAGCGGTGGTACGCAGCCGTGCTCGGCCGGCCTCCCGTGCGCCGATCGGCGGATCGGACACGGTGGCACCGGGCTCAGTTCCGTATACCTCGACGGTGCCGCGCACCGGCCGCCCGGGGGCGGCCTCGGTGGCGGAGCCTTGGCCGTGCCCCAACGGGTGCTGGCTCGGACGCCCGAGGCGCCCCGCGACGGATCGCGGTGTACGGCCGGGCCGTCCTCACGGATGGGGGTGCCCCCGGGCTCGAGCGAAGCCGAGAGCTTGGGGGGAGGGTCAGCGCCGGATTTCCACCGGCTTCCCCCGATCGGGCACGGATGAAGTTGTCCCGCACACCTTATCCGGCGGCCGTACGGACCCGCGGTCCCGTACGGGCTACGCCGGTCGGTGCGCTCCTGCCGCCGCCCCCGCGTCCCTCTGCCTGCTCACCTCACACCGCAAGGTACGTCGCGGGATGGGACCCCGGCACCGGTTCGGCGTGCCCCAGCTTCACCAGGCGGCGCAGATGCGCCTCGGCCTCCGAGACGGCGATGGTCCGGGAGCCGTAGGGGATCTGTTCCCAGGGGCGGTTCCACTCCATGGACTCGGCGAGCTGCCAGGCGGTCAGCGGTTCGCGGAGCAGTGCTCTCAGTCCGGACAGCCGCTCCTCATGGTGAGCGATGAGCTCGCGGACCCGTCCCTCCGCATCGGCGAACGCATGCTGGTGCGCGGGCAGCACCTCGGCGGGCGCCAGCCGCCCGATCCGCTCCAGGGAGTCGAGATAGTCACCCAGGGGGTCGGTGACTGTGGTGTCGTCCGGGTCCTCGTACAGACCGATGTGCGGGGTGATGCCGGGCAGCAGATGATCGCCGGAGAAGAGCCGCCCGAAGCCACCGGCCCGCCCCGAGGCCCCTGAGGCCCTCGAGGCCCCCGAGGCCGCCGCCCCCGGATGCCCCTTCCCCGGATGCTCCTCCTCCAGATGCAGACACACATGCCCCGGCGTATGCCCCGGCGTCCAGATGGCGCGCACCCGCCGCCCCGGCAGATCGAGCAGCTCACCGGGATCGATCTCCCGGTCCGGCAACGCCGCCCGCCGCCCCGGCAGCCTGCTGCGACGCCCCTTGGCGCGCGCCTCCCGCAGCGGCACCAGATGCTCCTCCGGTGCGCCCGCCGTCGTCAGCTTGGCGAGCAGATAGTCGAGCCACTGCCCCGGTACGGCCTCCCGGGTGCGCCGCACCACGGCCGTATCGGCGGCATGCATCGCGATCCACGCGCCGGACGCCTCCCGCACCTTGGCCGACAGTCCGTGGTGATCGGGGTGGTGGTGGGTGATCAGCACACCGTGGATGTCGTCGATGGCGAAGCCGCACGCGGCGACGCCGGCGACGAGCGTGTCCCAGGAATCCGGGTCGTCCCAGCCGGTGTCGATCAGTACCGGCCCGCGGTCGGTCTCCAGGAGGTGTACGAGGGTGTGGCCGAGCGGGTTGTCCGGGATGGGGACGGCGATGCTCCATACCCCGCCCCGGTGGTCGGTCACCTGCGTCGTCATCCCGGTCCCCTCTCGGTGTGCCGTACCACGTCACTATAACTAGAACTGGTTTCACAGCGGCCTGAAGTGGTCTGTGCGGGGCGGTGGTTGGGATTCCGTCCGTGTCGTGGACTCTGTCAACTAGAACTGGTATCAGTTCCAGTGCAGTACGTAATTCTGATGCAGCGTCAGAAATCCAAAGCCCCAGGAACCCCAAGCCCAGGAACCCCAAGCCCGGGAACCCGAAGCCGGAACCGTCGGGAGGCGGCAGCGATGAGCGACGACCTCGTCGAGCACGGAAAGCTCTACATAGGCGGTGAGCTGGTCGACCCGGCCGGCAGCGACACGATCGAGGTCGTCTCGCCGCACACCGAACGGGTCATCGGCCGCGTCCCGCACGCCTCGCGGGCCGATGTCGACCGTGCGGTGGCGGCGGCCCGTACGTCCTTCGACTCCGGGGTCTGGGCGAACGCCCCTCTGGAGGACCGGATCGCGGTGGTGACCCGTATCAAGGACGCCATCGCCGTACGCAGCGAGGAGTTCGCCAGGGTCATCGGCTCGGAGAACGGCACCCCGTTCACCTCCGGCGTCATGGTGCAGTCGCTGGCCGCCATGATGGCGTGGGACGCGGCGCTGACCGTGGCCCGCGACTTCCCCTTCGAGGAGCGGCGGGCCGGCGTGCTGGGCCCGCTGCTGGTACGGCGCGAGCCGGCCGGGGTGGTCGCGGCCGTGGTGCCGTGGAACGTCCCGCAGTTCACCGCGGCCGCCAAGCTCGCGCCGGCGCTGCTGGCGGGCTGTTCGGCGGTGCTGAAGGTGTCGCCGGAGACCCCGCTCGACGCGTACCTCCTGGCCGAGATCGCGACCGAGGCCGGGCTGCCGGAGGGCGTGCTGTCGATCCTGCCCGCGGACCGCGAGGTGAGCGAGTACCTGGTCGGGCACCCGGGCGTCGACAAGGTGTCGTTCACCGGCTCGGTGGCGGCGGGCAAGCGGGTCATGGAGGTCGCTGCCCGCAACCTCAGCCGCGTCACCCTGGAGCTGGGCGGCAAGTCCGCGGCGGTGATCCTGCCGGACGCGGATCTGGACGCGGCGGTGGCGGGCATCGTGCCGTTCGCCTGGATGATCAACGGCCAGGCCTGTGTGGCCCAGACGCGGATCCTCGCGCCGCGCAGCCGCTACGACGAGATCGCCGAACGCTTCACCGCGGCGGCGGCCGCACTGAAGATCGGCGACCCACTGGATCCGGCCACGGAACTGGGCCCGCTGGTCGCCCGCCGCCAGCAGCAGCGCTCGCTGGACTACATCGCGCTCGGCCAGAAGGAGGGCGCCAAGGTCCTGACCGGCGGCGGCCGGCCGAAGGGCCAGGCCACGGGCTGGTACGTCGAGCCGACCCTCTTCGGCGAGGTCACCAACTCCATGCGGATCGCCCGGGAGGAGATCTTCGGCCCGGTCATCTGCCTGCTGCCGTACGACGACGAGGCGGAGGCGGTACGCATCGCCAACGACTCGGACTACGGCCTCTCGGGATCCGTATGGACCGCGGACGTCGACCACGGCATCGACATCGCGCGGCGGGTGCGCACCGGTACGTACTCGGTGAACACCTTCAGCATCGACATGCTCGGCCCGTTCGGCGGCTACAAGAACTCCGGGATCGGGCGGGAGTTCGGGCCGGAGGGCTTCGGCGAGTATCTGGAGCACAAGATGATCCATCTGCCGGCGGGTGCGTGATGGGGGACCGCTGGCGGGTGGAGGTGGACCGGAAGGTGTGCATCGGGTCCGGGATGTGTGTCGGCGCGGCGCCGGACGGCTTCCGGCTGGATGCGGCGCGGCAGTCGCACCCGGTGGAGCCGGACGCGGACGCGGCCGAGAGCGTACTGGCGGCGGCCGAGGGGTGTCCGGTGGAGGCGATCCTGATCACCGTCGCGGGGACGGGGGAGGCGGTCTTCCCACCGGAGGAGTGAGGGGCGGGGCCGGGCGGGAAACCCGTAGGGGGTGGGGGCGGCGGACCCGTAAGGGTACGGAGGGCCCCTTGCGGGTCCGGCTACCCACATGAGTGGCGGGGCCAACGCGCAGAGCGAGGGTGACCCGCGAGGGGCACCCGCTCACCCCTCCGGTGCCGTCACCCCGATGAGCCGGCACACCGTCTCGATGTCGATCTTGACCTGGGCGATGGAGGCCCGGCCCGACAGCCAGGTGATCAGGGCCGAGTGCCAGGTGTGCTCGATGACGCGGACCGCCGAGAGCTGTTCGGGGGTGGGCGGGCCGTCCAGCCCCATGGCGTCGAGGACGATCGCGGTGGTCAGCCGGGAGACGGTGTCCACCTCGGGGCTGACGGAGCGGTCGGCGAAGGTCAGGGCGCGCACCATCGCGTCCGCCAGATGCGGCTCGCGCTGGAGGGCGCGGAAGGCGCGCATCAGGGTCTGGGCGACCCGGGCGCCGGGGTCCTCCTCGGACGGCGGGCGTTTGCGCAGCGTCTCGTGCATGTGCTGGAGCTGGTCCTGCATGGTGGCGACCAGCAGGTGCACCTTGGAGGGGAAGTAGCGGTAGAGGGTGCCGAGCGCGACGCCCGACAGCTCGGCGACCTCCCGCATCTGTACGGCGTCGAAGCCGCCACGGGACGCCAGCTTGGCGCTGGTGTGCAGGATGCGGCGGCGCCGGGCCTCCTGACGTTCGGTCAGGGGAGGACTCGTGGGAAGCGTCGGCCCGGCCGCCCGGGCCGCCTTGGATTCCGTAGTCATGTGTCCCATTCCGTGGCTTCCGTCCGCTGTGCGGTGCGTGCCGGTGGTGTGATCGGCACAGCATGGCAGGGGGTCGGGTGGTGGCGCGAATCACCTGGTGCGCCTCTGTTGGCTTCGTTCTCGGCCGGTAGATTCAAAGCTTCCTGAACTGATCGGTAACCGGTCGGCGGGCCGCTCGACGGGCCGGCCGCCAACCGGTCGCCGGGCGGTGACCGGCCGATCACCGGTCGACGGCCGGCGATCACCGTCCGATCAGTTCTGAAACTTGTTCTAGATTACCGCCAGCGGTTACGCTCCGGCGAAAGTCCAGTGAGAAGGGGGCCGAGCGTGACCGCAGAGGCCGTCCAGGCAGCCGCGCCCCGCCCGGCAGAGGCCCCCTCGGCCTCCGCCCCGTCCGACGGCGATCGCCCCCTGAGCATTGCGATGCTCACCTACAAGGGGAACCCGTTCTGCGGCGGACAGGGCGTCTACGTGCGGCACCTCTCGCGCGAGCTGGCGCGACTGGGCCACACCGTCGAGGTCATCGGCGCCCAGCCCTACCCCGTCCTCGACGACGGAGTCACGCTCACCGAGCTGCCCAGCCTCGACCTCTACCGCCAGCCCGACCCGTTCCGCACGCCCGGGCGCGGCGAGTACCGCGACTGGATCGACGCCCTCGAGGTCGGCACGATGTGGACCGGCGGCTTCCCCGAACCGCTGACCTTCTCGCTGCGCGCCCGGCGTCATCTCGCCGCCCACCGCGGCCGGTTCGACGTCGTCCACGACAACCAGGCCCTCGGCTACGGCCTCCTCGGCGGGCCCGGCGCGCTCGGTGCCCCGCTGGTCACCACCGTCCACCACCCCATCACCGTCGACCGGCGCCTCGACCTGAACGCCGCCGACGGCTGGAAGCGCCGCGCTTCCGTCCGCCGCTGGTACGGATTCACCCGGATGCAGAAGCGGGTCGCCCGCCGGCTGCCCTCCGTCCTGACCGTCTCCGGCTCCTCCCGCCAGGAGATCGTCGACGACCTCGGCGTGCACCCCGGCCGCATCCATGTCGTCCACATCGGCGCCGACACCGACCTCTTCTCGCCCGACCCGGCCGTCCCCGAGGTGCCCGGCCGGATCGTCACGACCTCCAGCGCGGACGTCCCCCTCAAGGGCCTGATCCACCTCGTCGAGGCGCTCGCCAAGGTCCGTACGGAGAACCCCGAGGCGCATCTGGTGGTCGTCGGCAGGCGCGCCGACGACGGGCCGGTCGCCGCCGCCATCGAGCGGCTCGGCCTGTCCGGCGCCATCGAGTTCGTCAAGGGGATCACGGACGCCGAGCTCGTCGATCTCGTCCGCAGCGCCCAGATCGCCTGTGTCCCCTCCCTCTACGAGGGCTTCTCGCTGCCCGCCGCCGAGGCGATGGCCACCGGGACGCCGCTGCTGGCCACCACCGGCGGCGCCATCCCCGAGGTCGCCGGGCCCGACGGCGAGACCTGCCTGGCGGTGCCCCCGGGCGACGCCGGAGCGCTCGCCGCCGGGTTGCTGCGCCTCCTGGGTGACGACGCCCTCCGCCGCCGCCTCGGCGCGGCCGGCCGGCAACGCGTCCTGGCCCGCTTCACCTGGCGGCAGGCCGCCATCGGCACCGCCGAGCGCTACCGCGAGGCCATCGCCCTCCAGGGCGGCCGCACCGCCGCCGCCCGCCGCACCTGACACCCGACCCCGCAGCCAACCCCGCCCGCCCGTCGCCCGACCTCCACCCCCCCCAGAAGACGGCGCTACGCGCCGACAGCCCAACTACCGCCGGACGAAAGCAGAACGCCGTGCTGACCGTCGACTTTTCCCGTTTCCCGCTCGCCCCGGGCGATCGCGTACTCGACCTGGGCTGCGGCGCAGGCCGGCACGCCTTCGAGTGTTACCGGCGCGGCGCGCAGGTCGTTGCCCTCGACCAGAACGGCGACGAGATCCGCGAGGTCGCCAAGTGGTTCGCCGCGATGGAGGAGGCCGGCGAGGCCCCGGCCGGCGCGTCCGCCACCGCGATGGAGGGCGACGCGCTGGCCCTGCCGTTCCCCGACGAGAGCTTCGACGTCGTGATCATCTCCGAGGTCATGGAGCACATCCCGGACGACAAGGGCGTGCTCGCCGAGATGGTCCGGGTCCTCAAGCCCGGCGGCCGGATCGCCGTCACCGTCCCCCGGTACGGCCCCGAGAAGATCTGCTGGGCGCTCAGCGACGCCTACCACGAGGTCGAGGGCGGCCATATCCGCATCTACCGCGGCGACGAACTGCTCGGCAAGATGCGCGAGGCGGGGCTCGAGCCGTACGGGACCCACCACGCGCACGGCCTGCACAGCCCCTACTGGTGGCTCAAGTGCGCCTTCGGAGTGGACAACGAGAACGCGCTGCCGGTGAAGGCCTACCACAAGCTGCTGGTCTGGGACATCATGAAGAAGCCGCTGGCCACCCGGCTCGCCGAGCAGGCCCTGAACCCCGTCATCGGCAAGAGCTTCGTCGCCTACGCCACCAAGCCGCATCTGCCGGAGGCGGCCGCGGAGTCCGCCCCGGAGCCCGCCGCCAAGGCCAAGAGGACGACCCGGTCCGCGAAGCCCACGAAGGCGACCGCCAAGGCCACTACCAGGGCCTCCGCCAAGACCACCGCCAAGACCGCCTCCGGGGCCGCCAAGTGACGAGTCCCGGGCGTACCGAACGGCTGGTGCTGCCAGGGGTGCTCACCGCCGAACAGGCGGCGCGTACGGTCGCGGGCATCCTGGCGACCCAGCGCGAGGACGGCGCGATCCCGTGGTTCCGCGGCCATCACCTCGACCCGTGGGACCACACCGAGGCCGCCATGGCCCTGGACGCGGCCGGTGAACACGAGCGCGCCGAGGCCGCGTACGACTGGCTGGTACGGCATCAGAATCCGGACGGTTCCTGGTATGCGGCCTACGCCGACGGCGACGCCCAGGCGCCCACCGACCGCGGCCGCGAGACCAACTTCTGCGCCTACATCGCGGTCGGCGTCTGGCACCACTTCCTGTCCACCGGCGACGAGACGTTCCTCGACCGCATGTGGCCCGCCGTCTACGCGGCGATCGAGTACGTCCTGGAACTCCAGCAGCCCGGCGGCGAGATCGGCTGGAAGCGCGAGGACGACGGCAGCCCCGTGCGCGAGGCGCTGCTGACCGGCTCGTCCTCCGTCTACCAGGCGCTGCGCTGCGCCCTCGCTTTCGCCGACCAGCGCGAGGAGCCCCAGCCCGACTGGGAACTGGCCGTCGGCCGCCTGGGCCACGCCATCCGCAGCCACCCCGAGCGGTTCCTCGACAAGGCCCGCTACTCCATGGACTGGTACTACCCCGTCCTGGGCGGCGCGGTGCGCGGTGCGGACGCCGTCGCCCGGATCGACGCGGACTGGGAGCGCTTCGTCGTACCGGGCCTGGGCGTGCGCTGTGTGCTGCCCAACCCCTGGGTCACCGGCGGCGAGAGCGCCGAACTGGCGCTGGCACTGTGGGCGATGGGGGAGTCCGAGCGGGCGGTGCAGATCCTCAAGTGGATCCAGCATCTGCGCGCCGAGGACGGCATGTACTGGACCGGCTACGTCTTCGAGGACGACGCGATCTGGCCACAGGAGCTGACCTCCTGGACGGCCGGTTCGGTGCTGCTCGCGGTGGCCGCGCTGGGCGGCGACGAGGCGACCACCTCGGTCTTCGGCGCGGAGCGGCTGCCCACGGGGCTCGCCCCGGACTGCTGCCGATAGCCCCGGACAGCCCCGGACAGCCCTGGGGACGCTCCCCTGGGGCGTCCCCGTACGGCGGGCTGCCCCGCCTCGCGCTGCCGCTGCCCGGCTGCCGCCGGGCGGGCGCCGTGGTGACCGGCAGGGACCCGCTCGCCGCGCAAATGGGCAGGCTGGGGGCCGGGGGCGGGCACTACGGTGCGCTCATGACTCTCCAGGGATCACTGACCCACGACCGCTACTGTGACCAACTCCTCGCCGAGACCACGCAGTTCCGCCAGATCCTGCGCGACGCCGACCTCTCCGCGACCGTGCCCACCTGCCCCGACTGGACGCTGGCGGATCTCGCCCGGCACGTGGGCGGGGCACACCGCTGGGCCGGCACGATCGTCGCCACCCGGGCCACCGAGTTCGTTTCTCTCCGGTCCCAGGTGCTGAAGGGGCCCGATGGCAAGGACCCCGACGCCCTGGACGCCTGGCTCGCCGAGGGCGTCGAAGGGACCGTGGCGGCGCTGCGCGAGGCCGGACCCGACACCGAGGTGTGGACGTGGTCGCCGGTACAGCGGGCGGGGTTCTGGGCCCGCCGGATGACCCATGAGACGGTCGTTCACCGCGCCGATGCCGCGACCGCCACCGGCACCGCTTTCGACGTTCCCCAGGACGTCGCCGCCGACTGCCTGGAGGAATACCTCCAGCTGTGGGCCCTGCCGGTGCTCACCGAGCGCCGCGCCGAGCACGCCGCGGATCCGTTCGGCCCCGGCCGCAGCATCCATCTGCACGCCACCGACACCCCGCCCGAGCTCCATGCCGAATGGTTCCTCGACCTCACCGGCGACCGGCTCACCCACCGCCGCACCCACGAAAAGGCCACGGTCGCCCTGCGCGGCCCCCTCACCGACGTCCTGCGCGTCGTCCACCGCCGGCTGCCCGCCGACAGCGACCGCGTCGAGGTGCTGGGTGACCGCGCCCTGCTCGACCGGTGGCTCACCTGGGCGTCGCTCTGAGCCGCCGGTGGCGGTGACGTCGGGCGCGGGCCGTCGGGCGCGGCGCCGTCAGGAGGTGAGCTCGGCCAGGACCCGTAGCGTGTGCGGGTCCGGGGCGGTGACCAGCAGGTCGGTGACCGGGCCCCGGCGCCACAACGCCAGCCGCTCCGCGATCCGTTCGCGCGGGCCGACCAGCGAGATCTCGTCCGCGAAGGCGTCCGGTACGGCCAGCACCGCCTCCTCCTTGCGGCCCTGGAGGAACAGTTCCTGGATCCGCCGCGCCTCGGCCTCGTAGCCCATCCGGGCCATCAGATCGGCGTGGAAGTTCCTGGCCGCGTGCCCCATCCCGCCGATGTAGAAGCCGAGCATCGCCTTGACGGGCAGCAGCCCCTCGGCGATGTCGTCACAGACCACGGCGCGCGCCATGGGGGCGATGAGGAAGCCGTCCGGGGCTTCCGTCAGCGATGCCTGGTAGACGTCGGTGCGCAGCGGCGACCAGTACAGCGGCAGCCAGCCGTCCGCGATCCGGGTGGTCTGGGCGATGTTCTTGGGGCCCTCCGCGCCCAGGAGGAGGGGGAGACCCGCGCGCAGGGGGTGGGTGATGGGCTTGAGGGGCTTGCCGAGGCCGGTGCCGTCCGCGCCGCGGTAGGGGTGCGGGTGGAAGAGCCCGTCCGCCTCCACCGGCCCCTCCCTCCGCAGCACTTGGCGGATCACGTCCACGTACTCCCGGGTCGCGGTCAGCGGACTCTTCGGGAACGGCCGCCCGTACCATCCCTCGACGACCTGTGGCCCGGACAGGCCCAGGCCCAGCAGCATCCGGCCACCGGAGAGATGGTCGAGGGTGAGCGCGTGCATGGCGGTGGCGGTGGGGGTGCGGGCGGCCATCTGGGCGATGCCGGTGCCGAGTTTGATACGGGAGGTGTGGGCGGCGATCCAGGTCAGGGCGGTGAAGGCGTCCGAGCCCCAGGCCTCCGCGGTCCACACCGAGTCATAGCCCAGCCGCTCGGCCTCGCGGGCGAGTTCGAGGTGCCGGGGGTCGGGGCCGCGGCCCCAGTAGCCGAGTGCCAGACCGAGTCGCATACGGTCGCCCGCCTCTCTCCGGTCGCCCGCCATAGCTGACGATACGTCAGAAACTCTGCGTCCGGCGAACTGTACGGCCGGGCCGTGGACATGGCAACGGCCCCCCGCCCGCGAGGGCGAGGGGCCGCGAAAGGACCGCTGCGCGTCCGGCTGTACGTCCGGCTGTACGTCCGGTGGTGCGCGGGGTGTCAGCCGCGCTGGATGCCGGTGGTGTCCTGCAGGACTCCGCGCCGGCCGTCCTGGGTCTGCGCGATCAGGGCCTGGCCGCGCTGCTCGACGGCCAGGTACCAGGTGCCGGGCGCCAGTTCGGCGATCGGCGCCGGGGAGCCGTCCTCACCGTAGAGCGGGCGGGCGACGGGCACCGCGAACCAGAACGGCGCGAAGTCGGCCGGGGTGCCGGCCGCCGGAGTGGCACCCGCCGGGGCGGCCGCACCCTGCGGGCCGCCGGCCATGGCGTCGGCCGGCGGCTGCTGGCCGTAGGGCTGACCGGGCTGGGGCTGGCCGGGCTGCGGCTGCTGCTGGCCGCCCGGGTAGCCGTAGCCCTGACCGGGCTGGGGCTGCTGCTGGGCGCCGGGGTAGCCGTAGCCGGGGTTGGGGTTCACGCCGTACGGGGACGGGGTGCCGGCGGCCGGCTTGTCCGGGATCAGCGCGGCCTGGAGGGCGGGAACCTTGGGACCGGCCAGCGCGATACCCGACATGATCAGCAGGGCGATGAAGCCGATGATGTGGCCGATGCCGATCTCGATGCCGGGGCTGATGCTGACCATTGGGCTGTCGAACATCATCCACAGCGCGGTCCAGGTGCTGGACAGAGCCACCCCGACGCCCAACTGGCCGAGGTCCAGGCCGGCGAACTTGCGGTCGCTGAACGCGCGGCCGACGACGATCAGTGCCGCGGCGATGATGCCGGCGAGGAAGATCGAAGGGAGGACCGGGAACAAGCTGGATTCCCAGGCGTTGACTCCTCCGTCGCACTCGCCGATGCAGTCCCTGGAGTAGAAGTTGAGGAACGAGGCGATGAACAGCAACACCGCTGCTCCGATCACCACGCCGTCGCCTCGAGTGAGGGAGCGGATGTTCACGTAAGGGTCCTTTGTCGGTTTTTCGAAGTCTGGTCGACGCTGTCTCTGGTGCGCGCGGTACGAGGCACGGCAGGACCCCATCGTAAAGGGGAACCTATCGCCGAATCCGCCGGGCCGTCTTCTTGGTATCGGTTCCTGTACGGATTGCGGTAAGCGGTGCCATATGGGTGCCGTACGGGATCCCGTATCGGGTGCCGTATGACGTGCGGTATGGCGTGCCGTACGGGCGCGGTATCGCGGGGTCCGGTCAGCTCGTCAAGAAGTCCGTAATGCCCTCGGTGATCCCGCGCGCTGCCTTTTGCCGCCACTCGCCGTCGGTCAAATGCGCGGCGTCCTTCGGGTCGCGCATATTGCCGCACTCGATGAACACCTTCGGCACCGTAGAGAGGTTGAGGCCGCCGAGATCGGAGCGCACGTCGAGCCCCGTGCCGCCGCCGACGTAATTGGACGGCGCACTTCCGGTGACTGCCACGAACCGTCCGGCCAGCCGCTCGCCCAGTTGGCGCGAGGGCCCGACGATCGCGGAGGTGTCGGCCGCGCCCGCCGTGACGCGCGCGGGCAGGATCACATGGAAGCCGTGGTTGCCGACGGCCGAGCCGTCGGCGTGCAGGGAGACCGCGGCATCGGCGTGCGCCCTGTTCCCGGTGGCGGCGCGCTCGTCCACACACGGGCCGTACGGGCGGTCGCCGTCCTGGGTGAAGACGACCTTGGCGCCCTGGTGCCGGAGGAGGGTGCGGGCCCGGCGGGCGACGTCCAGGGTGAACGACGCCTCGGCGTAACCGCCGTTGGTGGCGGTGCCGGTGGTGTCGCACTCCTTGCGGTCGTTGCCGATGCTCACCAGCCGGGCGATCTCCTGGCCGTGATCGCGGTTGCGCGGATTGTGCCCGGGGTCGATCACCACGGTCTTCCCCTTGAGGCTGCCGTGCGGATCCCCCTTGCCGGTGCCGTGGGGGGCACCCGCCGTGCCGCCCTTCTCGCCCTGGCCACCCTTGTCCTCCGGCTTCTGGCCGCCGCCGTCCGTGGACCCGCTCGGTGCGGGGTGCGCGGCGCGTGGCGGCTCGCCGTCGTCGCCTCGCACCGTCCGCAGGACCAGAAAGCCCGCGGCGGCGGCCACCAGGACGGCGGCCAGCACGATGAGGACGGTGGTGCCGCGCAGGCGGCGGTGTGGGGGGAAGGTACTGCCGTTCGACACGTCCGCGATCGTAGCCCGCGCGGCCTGTGCCGCCCGTCCGGCCTGCTCAGGTGCCGGATCCGGGGCGTCAGACACCGGGGCCGGTGCGCCGCAGGACGTGCAGCGAGCGGTGCGCCGCGATCTCCGTGAACGCGCCGGACTCCAGCGCCCTGCGGTAGATGCGGTACGGGGCCTGGCCGCCGTCCGCCGGGTCGGCGAAGACGTCGTGGATGACCAGCAGGCCGCCGGGTGCGAGGTGCGGCGCCCAGCCCTCGTAGTCGGCGCCGGCGTGCTCGTCGGTGTGCCCGCCGTCGATGAACACCAGGCCCACCGGCGCCCGCCAGACGGCCGCGGCCTGCGGGGACCGGCCCACCATGGCGATCACATGCTCCTCCAGGCCGGCCGCGTGCAGGGTGCGGCGGAACGTGGGCAGCGTGTCCATCCGCCCGACCTCGGGGTCGACGACCGTCGCGTCGTGGTACTCCCAGCCCGGCTGCTGCTCCTCGCTGCCCCGGTGGTGATCGACGGTGACGGCCACCACGCCGGCGTTCCGCGCGGCGTCCGCCAGCAGAATCGTGGACCGGCCGCAGTACGTACCGACCTCCACCAGCGGCATCCCGAGCCCCGCCGCCTCCACCGCCGCCGCGTAGAGGGCCAGGCCCTCGTCCACGGGCATAAAGCCCTTCGCCGCCTCGAATGCGGCAAGAATCTCCGGCTGCGGAGCTGCGGGAGCCGTGGGAGCGGCCATGGACTTCCTCCTGGTGGTGCGGTCGGGGGTCGGGTGGCTCATGCTGCCGTACGGGTCGGGGCGGGAGATGTGCGGGTACCCCGGCGGCCGGGTCCGGAACCGCTAACTCCGATTGCGGATATCGGCCCGCGGGTCCGTCTTTTCTGCCGGTCGATTCCCCGCATGCCCGAATGTGGGGAATTCGCGGCGGGAGGGTGTGGGGGCGGATGCGGTAGGAGGTATTGGCGGACGGCGCCGGAAATTCACCGAACCGTTTCCCGTTCGGATCCGGACCGTTTCCCGTCGAATGCAGCGGGCGGTCGGTTCCGGCCGGTCCGTTCGCGCGACGATTTTCCGACCGGGGTCCTCGTCCGGGCCCCGTCCCCTCGCCGCCCGGCCCGCGCCCGGCCCGCGCCCGGCGTCCGTCTGGCGGCCCCCCTCGGGCCTTCGCCCGGCCTTCCCCTGACCCTCATCTGACCTTCCGTCAGAATGAAACGTGTTCTAGTCTGCCCCGCATGGGCATCGGAATCACACAAGAGCACCGCGACCTGGCCGAGGCGGCGCGTGGCTGGGCCGCGCGGGCCGTGCCGCCCGAGGAGATCCGCAAGCTGCTCGACGCCCCGCCGGGGCGCCACGGCAGGCCCGCCTACTGGGACCCGCTCGCCGCGCAGGGCCTGCTCGGGCTGCATCTGCCCGAGGCCGACGGCGGAGGCGGCGGCGCCCTGCTCGACCTCGCCGTCGTCCTGGAGGAGATGGGCCGCGCCGCGCTGCCGGGCCCGTATCTGCCCACCACCCTCGCCGCCGAGCTGCTCCGCCGCGGCGGACACCGGAACCTCGTACGGGCCCTGGCGACCGGCGAGCTCCTCGGCGCCGTCGCGCTCGGCGCGGGCTCACTCACCGCCGTCGAGGGCGCGGACGGCTACGCCCTGGACGGGACCGCACCTCCCGTACTCGCCGGCGGTGACGCGGACCTGATCGTGCTGGCGGCCGAGGCCTCCACCGGGACGCTCTGGCTGGCCGTCGACGCCGCGGCCCTCTCCGTACGCGTCCAGGAGAGCGCCGACCCGACCCGGCCGACCGCCGAGGTCAGCGCGGACGGCGTCCTGGTGCCCGCCGAGCGCCTCCTGGCCGTCGACAGCGCCCTCGTCCGCGACCTGGCCGGCGTGCTGTTCGCCGCCGAGGGCTGCGGCACCGCCGCCTGGGCACTGGACACCGCCGCCGCATACGCCGCGGTACGCGAACAGTTCGGCCGCCCGATCGGCCAGTTCCAGGCGGTCAAGCACCTCTGCGCCGACATGCTCGTACGCGGCGAACAGGCCCGCGCCCTGGTCTGGGACGCCGCCCGCGCCCTGGACGAGACGCCCGGCGTCCGCGGCCTGGCCGCCGCACTGGCCACCGCCACCGCTCTGGACGCCGCGTTCACCTGCGCCAAGGACTGCATCCAGATCCTCGGCGGCATCGGCTTCACCTGGGAGCACGACGCCCATCTCCATCTGCGCCGGGCCACGGTGGCCCGCCAGCTGCTCGGCAGCGGCGACACCCACCGGCAGCGGGCCGCCCGCTACGGCGCGGACGGCGCCCGCCGCGAACTGCGTCTGGAACTTCCGGCGGAGGCGGCGGAATTCCGGGAGGAGGCCCGTACCGTCATCGATGCCGTACGCGGCCTCGACCCCGCCGCCGTACGCCGCGCCCTCGCCCCCACCGGATACGCCGCCCCCCACCTCCCCAGGCCCTACGGACTCGGCGCCGCGCCCGTGCAGCAACTGGCCGTCCAGCAGGCGCTGGCGGCCGCCGAGGTGCAGGTCAGCGATCTGGGCATCGCCACCTGGGTGGTCCCTTCCCTGATCGCCCACGGCACCCAGGAGCAGCAGGACCGCTACCTGCTGCCCACCCTGCGCGGCGATCTGCTCTGGTGCCAGCTGTTCTCCGAGCCCGAGGCCGGCTCGGACCTGGCCTCGCTGCGGACCCGCGCGGAGAAGGCGGACAACGGCGGCTGGCGGATCAACGGCCAGAAGGTGTGGACCTCGGCCGCCCAGTGGTCGAGCCACGGCATCCTCCTGGCCCGTACCGACCCCAAGGCGCCCAAGCGCCAGGGGCTGACCTTCTTCCTCGTCGACATGAAGACCCCCGGGATCGACATCCGCCCGCTGAAGGAGATCACCGGCGACGCGCTCTTCAACGAGGTCTACTTCGACGATGTGCTGCTGCCCGCCGACGCGGTCGTCGGCGAGGTCGACAACGGCTGGAAGGTCGCCCGCACCACCCTCGACAACGAACGCGTCCACATGGCCGACCAGTTGACCTTCGGCACGGGACTGGAGGCGCTCATCGACCGCTCGGCCGAGCTGGACGGATCCGTACGGGCACGGGTGGGCGCGCTGGCCGCCGAGGCGCACGCGCTGGGCTGCATCGGGCTGCGCACCACGCTCCAGCAGGTATCCGGCCTGGAGCCGGGCGCCGGCGCCAGCATCCGCAAGCTGGTGCAGACCCCGCACCAGCAGAAGGTCGCCGAACTGGCGCTGGAACTGCTCGGCCCGGACGGCGCGGTCCGCGAGGGCGCCGGCCGGAGCGCACTGCACGGATTCCTCATGTCGCGCTGTCTGACCATCGCGGGCGGCACCACCCAGGTGCAGCTGAACGTCGTCGCGGAACGGCTGCTCGGCCTGCCCCGTGACCCGGAGCCCCGCCCGCTGATCTGACGAGCCCGGTGACTGTCTCTCCCCAGGAGGATCTGAATGGCTGGCAAGGCGTACATCGTCGGCGTCGGGATGACCAGGTTCGAGAAGCCCGAGACCCGCGAGTGGCAGTACTGGGACATGGCGAAGGAGGCGGGCGGCAAGGCGCTCGCCGACGCCGGGATCGGGTACGAGGCCATCGAGCAGGTGCCGGTCGGCTACTGCTACCAGGCCTCGACGGCGGGCCAGCGCGCCGCGTACGAACTGGGCCTGACGGGTGTCCCCGTCTACAACGTCAACAACAACTGTGCGACCGGTTCGACCGCACTGATGATGGCGCGTCAGTTCGTCGAGGCGGGCATCAACGACTGCGTCCTGGCGCTCGGCTTCGAGAAGATGAAGCGCGGCGCGCTGGGCGGCGGCGCGGACGGGGGCGACTTCGCCACGTCCCCGGTGGCCCGCCACTACGGCGTCATGGCGGCCGCCCACGGCTTCGAGATGACCCCGCCCACCGCCCAGATCTTCGGCAACGCGGCGCGCGAGCACATGGAGCGCTACGGCACCACCGCCGAACAGCTCGCCGCGGTCGGCGCCAAGAACCACCGGCACTCCGCGCACAATCCCCACGCCCAGTTCCAGGACGTCTACACGGTCGAGGAGATTCTCGCCGCCAAGACCATCCACCGTCCGCTGACCAAGCTCCAGTGCTCACCGACCTCCGACGGCTCGGCCGCCGCCGTCATCGCCTCCGAGCGCTTCGTGCGCGAACACGGGCTGGCCGACCGGGCGGTGGAGATCGCCGCCCAGGCCATGACGACCGACACCGACGACAGCTTCGCCTCCGGCTCCTGCATCGACGTCGTCGGCACACCGATGTCGCGCGCCGCCGCCCGCCAGGTCTACGCGGCCAGTGGACTCGGCATCGAGGACGTGGACGTCATCGAGCTGCACGACTGCTTCTCTATCAACGAACTGCTGACGTACGAGGCGCTGGGCATGTGCGCCGAAGGGGACTCGGGGAAGCTGGTCGCCGACGGGGCCACGACCTATGGCGGCCGGTGGGTGGTCAATCCCTCCGGCGGACTGATCTCCAAGGGCCACCCGCTGGGCGCCACGGGCCTGGCCCAGGCCGCCGAGCTGGTGTGGCAGCTACGGGGTACGGCCGGCGAACGGCAGGTGGCGGGGGCCCGGGTGGGGCTCGCGCACAACATCGGGCTGGGGGGCGCGGCGGTGGTGACGTTGTTGCGGAGGTGAGGGGGATCTGTCGCGGCGGGGTGGGGGGCTCGCGGCCTGCGGGGGGAATTGGTTGCCACCGGGGGATCGGTTGCCACCGGGGGATCCACCCGGTGCTTCCGGGGTCCGCCGGCTCCGGGAGGCCGCGGCCTTCGGCGACGTTGGGCTTGGGGGTGACGTTAACTCGGCTGTTGCCATGGGTAGTTGGCCCGCAAGGGGCCCTCCGTACCCCTAGGGGACCGCCACCCCCACCCCCTACGGGGCTCCCGCCCCCCGCGCGCCCCCGCCGCCCTCCGCCCCCCCGACCTAGGTCTCCCGGCAGCCGGCGGATGCTCCGATATACCGATGCAGGGGGCAAGCATCGAATGCGAGCATGGTCCGCATGCCCCCGATAGCCACCCCCGCCACGCTGTCCGCAACCGAGCGCCGCGCGGCCGCACCGCCCTGGCTGGTGATGCTGCTGGTCTGCGCGGGACAGTTCCTCGTCGTGCTGGACGTCTCCGTCGTGAACGTGGCGTTGCCCGCCATGCGCACCGGCCTCGGGCTGAGCGAACTGGGCCTCCAGTGGATCGTCAACGCCTACGTGATCACCTTCGCGGGCTTCATGCTCCTCGGCGGGCGGGCCGCCGACCTCTTCGGCCGTAAGCGGATCTTCGTCGTCGGACTGGCGCTGTTCACCGTCGCGAGCCTGGCCGGCGGGCTGGCCCAGGAACCCTGGCAGCTGATCGCGGCCCGGACGATCCAGGGCGTCGGCGCGGCGGTGCTCTCCCCGGCCACCCTCACGATCCTGACGACGTCCTTCCCGTCGGGCCCGGCCCGTACGAAGGCGATTGCCACCTGGACGGCGGTCGGCGCGGGCGGCGGCGCGGTCGGCGGTCTGGTCGGCGGGGTGCTCACCGAGTCCCTGTCGTGGCGCTGGGTGCTGCTGATCAATGTGCCGGTCGGGGCGCTGGTGCTGGCCGGCGCGGTGCTGTGGCTGACCGAGAGCCGACAGGGCGCCGGGCGGCGGCTGGATGTGCCGGGCGCGCTCCTGGTGACCGGCGGCCTCGGGCTGGTCGCGTACGGCATCGTGCAGACCGAGACGGACGGCTGGGCATCGGCGTCCGCGCTGCTGCCGCTGGCCGCCGGGCTCGTCGTGATCGCCGCGTTCATCGCCGTCGAGGCGCGCGCCAAGGCCCCGCTGATGCCGCTGGGCCTCTTCCGGCTGCGCTCGGTCTCCTCCGCGAACGCGGCGATGGTGCTGGCCGGCGCCGCGATGTTCTCGATGTGGTACTTCCTCTCCCTCTACGCCCAGAACGTGCTGGCCTATACGCCACTGCAGGCGGGGCTCTCTTTCATCCCGCACTCGCTGTCCATCGTCCTGGGCTCGAAGATCGCGCCGCGGCTGATGAACCGCGTGGGGGCCAAGAGCCTGGCCATAGGGGGCGCGGTGATTTCCGCGTGCGGAATGGTCTGGCAGGGCGCGATGGACGCCGACGGCACCTATCTCGGCACCATCCTGGGCCCCGGCATCCTGATGGCGTTCGGCGCGGGCCTGACCGCCACACCGGTCGCCTCCATCGCCACCTCCGGAGCCGACCCCGCCGACCAGGGCCTGGTCTCCGGCCTGATCAACACCTCCCGCCAGATGGGCGGTGCGCTCGGCCTCGCGGTGCTCTCCACGATCGCCGCCTCCCGGATCGCCGCCGGGCACGGCCGGGCGGCGCTGGCGGACGGCTACGGACTGGCCTTCCAGGTCGGGTCGGTGGTGCTGCTCGGCAGCATCACGCTGATGGTCCTCGCCCTGCCGCGCCGCCAGGCCGACGTCGGCCACGGCTGAGCGGGCCGGACGGGCGGCAGGCCGGGCTGCGCCAACCGGAGGGGCCTCTGGGGGCGGTGTCCGGTGGTGCCTGCCCTACAGCCACCCGTCGCGCCGCGCCGCCCGTACCGCCTCCATGCGGTTGCGGGTACCGGTCTTCCCGATGGCCGCCGAGAGATAGTTGCGGACCGTGGCCTGGGACAGATGCAGTTTGGTGGCGATGTCGGCGACCGTGGCGCCGTCCACGGCCGCGGTGAGGACGTCGCGTTCGCGCGGGGTGAGGGGATTGGGCCCGGTGCTCAGGGCGGCCGCGGCGAGGGCGGGGTCGATGACCCGTTCCCCGGCCAAAACCCGCCGGATCGCCGCCGCCAGCTCCTCCACGGGGCCGTCCTTGACCAGGAAGCCGGACGCCCCGGCCTCCATGGCGCGGCGCAGATAGCCGGGACGCCCGAAGGTCGTCACGATCAGCACCTTGCAGGACGGCAGCTGATCGCGCAGATCGGCCGCGGCGTCCAGGCCGCTGCAGCCGGGGAGTTCGATGTCCAGGAGCGCGATGTCGGGACGGGCGTCCAGGGCGGCGGGAACGATCTGATCGCCCGCCGCCACCTGGGCCACGACCTCCATGTCCTCCTCCAGGTCGAGCAGCAGCGCCAGCGCGCCCCGCATCATTCCCTGGTCCTCGGCCAGCAGGACCTTGATCACCTGGTCAACTCCTCCGCATCCGCCACATCGCCCGTACCGACCGGCAGTTCGGCCGTCACCCGGAAGCCACGCCGCCCGTCGGAGCCGCTGCTCAGCCTGCCGCCTGCCGCGGCCAGCCGCTCCGTCAGCCCCTTCAGGCCGGTCCCGCCCACGGGACCGGGACCCGCCGCGCCGCCGGAACGGCGCGCACCGTCCGGCTCGTCCACGCCGTCCGCAGCGTCCCGCGCGTCGCCGCCGCTCGTGCCGCCGCCGTGCCCCGGGACCCGGTCCCATAGCCAGGCCAGGCCATGTGCCGGGGCAGCACCGGAGCTTACGGGACCGCGGCCGTCGTCCGTGATTGTCAGCCGTACCCGGTCCTCGTCGGCGTGTACGTCGATCTCGCAGCGGGTCGCACGGCTGTGCCGGACGGCGTTGGTGATGCCCTCGCGGACCACCCAGCCCAGCAGCGCTTCGGCCTGAGTGGGGAGCGGCGGCCCGGCCTGCCGTACGACGGCCTCGATGCCGGCCGCCTCCAGCACCGAGCGGGCCCGGTCCAGCTCGGTGGCCAGACTGCCCTCGCGGTAGCCGGTCACCGCCTCACGGATCTCGGTCAGCGCCTGGCGGCCGACCGCCTCGATATCCGCGGCCTGGCCGAGCGCCGCCTCGAGGTTGCGCGGCGCCAGTCGGCGCACCGCCTCGGCCTTGACCACCACCACCGACAGGGTGTGCCCCAGCAGGTCGTGCAGATCGCGGGAGAAGCGCAGCCGCTCCTTCTCCACGGCCGAGCGGGCCAGTTCCTGGCGGGTGGTGTTCAGCTCCTGGATGGTGTCGAACAGGCTCAGGACCGTGGCTGTCACCATGCCGGACAGGAAGGTGCCGTAGCCGATGCCGAACGAGTCCGAAGGGTCACCGTTGTGCCCGCCGGCCAGATACCCGGCCGTACCGCTGAGCGCGATCAGCCAGAGGGCGAGCTTCTTTCCGCGCAGGGCGCGGACCGTGCCGGAGGCCAGCGACAGCAGCGGGAAGAACAGGAACCAGTTGCCGCCGAATCCGAGCGCGACGGCGAAGGTGATGGCGGTCAGCACGCCCAGCGCGAAGAGCGGATAGCGGGTGTCGCGCAGCCGTGGACTGAAGGACGACCAGACGACGGTGAGGTAGAAGGAGTTGAAGGCGAGCAGCCCCAGGCCGGCCAGCCAGGGGTTGCCCGTCTTGCCCTGGATAATGTTGGAGAAGGCGCCCAGACCCATCAGCAGCCAGGGCAGGAAGGCGTACTTGCCGGGTCCCTTGTCCGACATTTTCCCCGGCGCCTTCGTCCCGCAGGAGGCGCTGTCCACGGCGCTGCCCGTGGCGTTGTCGCCGTGTCCTTCGTCGCCGGGGTCCTGCCGCTTCTTGTCTCGCACTGCCGCTTCCCAGCTCTGCGCCATCGTCGATCACACCGTCCGTGCTGCACGACGGTACGCGTACACCGCATACCCGCCGAACAGCGCCAGCCAGGCGGCCAGCACCGCCACCGTGCCCAGGCCCGGTGCGCCGCCCTGGGTGACGCTCTGGCCGAGCTCGGCGAAGCGGTTGCCGGGCGTCCAGGAGGACAGCGCACGCAGCCAGCCGGGGAACAGCTCGGCCGGGAACCACAGGCCACCGATGATCGAGAACAGCAGCATGCAGCCCATGTTGACCACCCCGGTGGACTGCGAGGAGAGGCGGTAGCCGTTGCCGAGGCCGAGCAGGGTGAACGGCGCGGTGCCGACCCACAGCAGTGCGGCCAGTGCGGCCCACTGCCAGCCGGGCATCCGGACGCCGTTGACCAGCGCGCCCACCAGCAGCACGCAGGCAATCGCGGGCAGCACCGTCACCGTGCTGGTCAGCCCGCGCGCCACCACGACCCGTATCGGGCTCAGCGGGGTGATGCGCAACTGCCGCAGCCAGCCCAGGTGTTTGTCCTCGGCGACGCCGGTGCCCGTGCCGATCGCCGCGCCCAGTGCACCGTACGCGGCCATCCCGACCATCGAGGCGATCTTCCACTCCATGCCCGCGCCGGCGGGGCCCGTACCGATGTTGGTCATCAGCACATACATCAGCACCGGCATCCCGATGCCGAAGATCACAAAGCTCTTGTCGCGCAGCGTGCGGCGGACTTCGAGGCGGATGTAGCCGAGCATTACGCGATCTCCTTCGAGGAGGCGGCCGGGGCCGGTGACGAGGCCGAGCCCGAGGACGAGGCGGTGAGCTTGAGGAAGGCGTCCTCCAGACTGGCGGGGGTGACCTGGAGGCCCCGTACGAGACCGAGTTCGGCCAGCGCCAGGACCGTCGCGTCGGAGTCCGACGTGCGCAGCAGTGCGCGGTCGCCCCGTATCTCCACGGCGCTCACACCGGGCAGCGCGGGCAGGGGCTCGGACGGTGCGCCCGCGAGGTCGAAGGCGACCAGCGACCCGCCGGCCCGCCGCTTTATCGCCGCGCCGCTGCCGTCGGCGACCACCCGGCCGCCGTCGATCACCACGATCCGGTCGGCGTTGTCGTCCGCCTCCTCCAGGTAGTGGGTGGAGAAGAGGATGGTGTTGCCGCGCCGCGCATACGCCCGCATCGAGCGCCAGAAGGCACGCCGCGCCTCGACATCCAGCGCCGCGGTCGGCTCGTCGAGCACCAGCAGCTCAGGGTTGCCGGCCAGCGCCACCGCGAAGCGGACCCGCTGCGCCTGCCCGCCCGACAGCCGGTCCACCCGCCGCGCGGCGAACTCGCCGAGGCCCGCCAGCTCCAGGGCCTCGGTGACGTCCATGGGGCGCGGGTACGTCCCCGCGACGAAGGTGATCAGTTCGCGGACGGTGACCCGCGGGATGGGCTGCCCGTCCTGGAGCATGGCACCCACCCTGCCCGCCCGTACGGCGGCCTCCGGGGTGCCGCCGAACAGCCGTACCACCCCCGAGCCGGGCGGCAGCAGCCCCAGCAGCATGTTGATGGTGGTGGACTTCCCGGCGCCGTTGCGCCCGAGCAGCGCCACCGTCTCGCCCACGGCGATCTCCAGATCCAGCCCGTGCACGGCACGCACCGCACCGTAACTCCGCGTCACTCCCGAGAATCCCACCGCCGCGCCGCCGCCCCGCGCCCGCGCCGCCCGCGCCGCGCGCTCCGACCCCGCCACCTGCGCCGTCCCCGGCTTCACGCCCGGCTTCACGCCCGACGTCATGCCCGTCGTCACGTCCCTCGTCATGCCCGACCTCCCCGTCGTGTTCCTGTCCATGAATGTACGGAGAGTTGCGACGCGGCGGCAGATTCGAATGTGGGTGATCGCCCCTGACAAATGTCATGGGTGCGAGGGAGGGGGTCGGGGGTACCCCGATGCGGGTCAGGGGCGGCCGCGACGCGTGTCAGGGGCACGCACCCCCCGCCCCCGGCCTGACAACGTGTCAGGGGTCTTCCGAGTGCCCGGCGGATCGGCTATACATGAGGCGCATCGGCTAGAACGCGTTCTAGAAGTGTGCCGACGGACCGACAGCGGACCGACAGCGAAACGCCAACGGAAGACGGCGGAACGCCAACGGAAGACGGCGGAACGCCAACGGACCGCCAATGGGCCGCCGCCGGACCGCCGAAGGTGCGCCAACGGGTAACGGACCGCGCCCCACCGGCACGCCGGGAGGCGCCGACCGCGCACCGGCAGCGCTCCACCGGCTCACCGCCGGCACACCCCGGAACGCCGCCCCGCCGACCCGAAACGACCCCGGCCCGGCCGACGGTGCGGACGACCGGGCCGGGGTCTTCACGCCGTGTCACACCGTGGTGAAGGAGCAACCGCCCCATGCCCATCGACGCCGCCAAGGCCACCTCCGCCGAGCCGCGGACCACCGAACTCGCCTGGGATCACAAGGACATCCAGCTCTACCACCTCGGCATCGGCGCAGGCGCCGCCACGCCCGAAAAGCCGCACCCCGCCACCGACCCCGACGAACTGCGCTACACCCTCGAGAGCGCACTGCACGTCCTGCCGAGTTTCGCCACCGTCGCCGGCGGCGGCATGGCGGTGGCCGGCGGGATGGCCGCCCCCGGCATCGACGTCGATCTCGCCGCCGTCCTGCACGGCGGCCAGACCGTCACCGTCCACCGCGCCCTCCCCGTCCGCGGCCGCGCCACCCAGACCTCCACCGTCCCTGCCATCTACGACAAGCAGAAGGCGGCCGTCATCGTGCTGCGCTCCGAAGTGAGCGACGACGACGGCCCGTTGTGGACCTGCGACACCCAGATCTTCGTCCGCGGCGAGGGCGGCTTCGGGGGCGACCGCGGCCCCTCCGCCCGCCTCGAACTCCCCGACCGCGTCCCCGACCGCACCACCGAACGGCTCATCCGCGAGGACCAGGCCCTGCTCTACCGCCTCTCCGGCGACTGGAACCCGTTGCACGCCGACCCGGAGTTCGCCAAGCTCGCCGGCTTCGACCGGCCGATCCTGCACGGGCTGTGCTCGTACGGCGTCACCCTCAAGGCCGTCGTCGACACGGTGCTCGGCGGCGACGTCACACGCGTCCGCTCGTACACCACGCGTTTCGCGGGCATCGCGTTCCCCGGCGAGACGCTGCGGATCCGCATGTGGGAGGGCGACGGCAGGACTCAGGTGTCGGTCACGGCGGCCGACCGGGACGATGCGCCGGTCCTGGCGGACACCGTGGTCGAGCACAGCTGAGGGACCCACCAACCCGTAAGGAGCCGTGACATGCGCGCAGCCGTACAGCACGAGACAGGACAGGACAAACTCGAGGTCCTCGACGACATCGAGGCGGTGGGGTTCGGTCCCGGCAAGGTCAGAATGCGGATAAGGGCCACCGGGCTGTGCCACTCCGACCTCTCCGCGATGAACGGAGTGCTCCCGCAGCCCGCGCCCTTCGTCCCCGGGCACGAGGGCGCCGGCGAGATCCTCGATGTCGGCGACGGCGTCACCGGCCTCAGCCAGGGCGACCGCGTCCTGATGTGCTGGCTGCCCGCCTGCGGCACCTGTCCGTCCTGCAAACGCGGCCAGACCCATCTGTGTCTGGCCGGATTCATGAACGCCGGCACCCCCAACTTCAAGCGCACCGGCGCCGGTTCCTCCGACGTATTCGGCTTCGCCGGGACCGGCACCTTCGCCGAGGAGGTCGTGGTCGCCGCCAACTGCGCGGTCCCGATCCCCGACGACGTCCCGTACGAGATCGCCGCACTCATCGGCTGCGGCGTCACCACCGGGCTCGGCGCCGCGATCAACACCGCCAAGGTGGAGGCCGCGTCCTCGGTCGCGGTGATCGGCTGCGGCGGCGTCGGGATCTCCGTCATCCAGGGCGCGAAGGCCTGCGGCGCGGCCCAGATCGTCGCCGTCGACCCGGTGGCCGCCCGCCGTGAGGCCGCGCTCCGCTTCGGCGCCACCGAGGCGGTCGCACCCGGCGAACTCGCCGACGCCAAGCAGCGGATCACCGCGGGGGAGGGCTTCGACTACGTCTTCGAGGTGGTCGGCAAGTCCGCCACCGCCCGCACCGCCTACGAGACGACCCGGCGCGGCGGCACGCTGTGCGTGGTCGGCGCGGGCGCGCTGGACGACCCCTTCCAGGTCAATATGTTCGAGCTGTTCTTCGACGAGAAGCGGATCCTGCCCTCGCTCTACGGGGGCGCGGATGTGCTGCGCTCCTACGAGCGGGCCATCGCCCTGTGGCGGGCCGGCCGGATCGACCTCGAAGGCCTGATCACCCACCGCGTCCAGCTCGCCGAGATCAATGACGCCCTCGACCAGATGCGGTCCGGCACCGCGTTGCGTACCTGCATAGAGATCTGACCCGGCACTGAGATCTGACACTGCCACTGAGATCTGCCACGGACCCCGCACGCGATCGGAGAGGACAGCAATGGCACAGCCGCAGCCGAAGCCCCAGCCCCTGCCACTGGAGGGCCGGGCCGCGATCGTCACCGGTGCCGGCCGCGGCCTCGGGCGCGCCGAGGCCCTCGAACTCGCCCGCCTCGGCGCCGCTGTCGTCGTCAACGACTTCGGACAGCCGGGCCGGGACGGCACCGGCGAGGCATCCGCCGCCCCCGCCGAGGAGGTGGCCGCCGAGATCCGGGCGACGGGCGGCCGGGCCGTCGCCCACGTCGGCGATGTCGCCGACTTCGCGCAGGCCCGTGCGCTGGTCCAACTGGCCGTCGACACTTACGGACAGCTCGACATCCTGGTCAACAACGCGGGCATACTCCGCGACCGGATGGTGTTCTCCATGAGCGAGGGCGAATGGGACTCGGTGATCCGCGTCCACCTCAAGGGCCACTTCAATACCACCCACTTCGCCGCGGTCCACTGGCGCGCCCGCTCCAAGGCGGCCGGCGGCCCGGTGTACGGGCGGATCGTCAACACCTCGTCCGAGGCCTTCCTCGCGGGCTCGGCGGGCCAGCCCAACTACGCCGCGGCCAAGGGCGGCATCGTCGGCCTCACCACCTCCACGGCGCTGGCGCTGGCCAAGTACGGCGTGACCGCCAACGTCATCTGCCCGCGCGCCCGCACCCGGATGACGGACGACGTCTTCGCGGGCTTCGCGGTCCCCGATGACGGCAGGCTGGACGCGCTCGCGCCCGAGCATGTCTCCCCGCTCGTCGGCTATCTGGCCTCACCGGCCGCCGCCAAGGTCAACGGCCAGCTGCTGGTCGTCCACGGCGGCATGGTCGCCATCGCCGAACGCCCCAGGATCGCCGCCAAATTCGACACCGCGAAGGACGTCTTCACCTTCGAGGAGCTGGACGGGGTGCTCACGCCGTACTACGCACAGCGGCCGCCGAACGAGACCTTCGGGGCGGCCGAGGTCCTGGCCCTCAAACACGGGTGACACACAACGGCCGTGGGCGCCCCCCCCGGGGCGCCGGGGGGGGGCCCCCGCCCGGGGGAGGCGCGGTTCGCCCAACGGAAGCTCACACCGAAGTACAACACTACACACAAACAG
>NZ_JBEZJZ010000082.1:0-37964 GCF_040651455.1 Streptomyces sp. NPDC048483 | reverse complement strand
GCCCGCGGGGGGGGGGGGGGGGGGGGGGCGGGGCGCGGGGGGGGGGGTGGGTGGGCGGGGCGGGCCGGCCCCCCGGGGGCGCGCCCCCCGGCGGGGGGGCCCCCCGGGGGGCGGGGCGGGGCCCCCCCCGCCACTTGGGTGGTGCGGATCAGGCGTAGAGCGCCCGCCACGTCTTCTTGCCGACCTTGCCGTCGGCCGTCAGGTGGTGGCGGGACTGGAACTTCTTCACCGCGGCCCGGGTCTTGGGACCGAAGTAGCCCGTGACATCTCCCCAGGGGAGATAGCGGCGGTTCGCCAGCAGGCACTGCACCTGCCGGACGCGGTCGCCGCGCTGGCCGTAGACGGTGAGGGCGGTGCCGTTGTAGTACGCACAGGCGGCCTTGGTGCCGGACGGCCCGGCAGCGGGCTCGGTCGCGGACGCCGGACCGGCGAACAGTCCGGCGGTCAGCAGACCCGCGGTCGCGGTCAGAACGGCCGTGCGTGTGACGGCATGACGCATTGTTCGGGCATTCACGAATTCCACCGTTTCCCCCGTTGGAAGTGATGCTGTGTGAGAAGTGATGCTGTGCGGGCCGTGATCCGGCCGGAATGATCCCATTGATCAACTGGAATACCGGAACAACCAGATCGGCCCGATCAATTCGATCAACCTGAACACATTCTTGAACAGGGAGTTCCAGTTGGTCCGCTTGGATGCGATTCCACCCGTTCCCACGCCGAACGGGGCGGTGGTGGTTCCCCGTAGCGGAAAAGAGTCCGCGGCCGTAAGAAATGGATCAGCCGGCCGTCGCCGCCTTCCGCAGTTCGTCCTCCAGATCCTCCAAGGCCAGCCCCTTGGTCTCCGGTGCGTACCGCTTGCAGAAAAGCAGGGACAGTACGCACATCACGCCGAACAGCCAGAACGTGGTGCCCGCGCCGACCGCGTCGAGCAGTAGCGGAAAGGCAAGCGCAACCGAGAAGTTGACCAGCCACATCACGAATACCGCGGTACCCATGGCCAGTCCGCGGACCGCGAGCGGGAACATCTCGGCGAGCAGCAGCCAGACACCGGTGTTCAAGGTGGCCTGCATAAAGGCCATGTAGAGCACCATGAGGCCGAGGACCAGACAGCTGACGGCGGGGGAGTGCGGGAGGCGGAAGGCCGCGCCGAGCAGGGCGAGCGCGAGTGCCATGCCGGCCAGGCCGGTGATCAGCATGGGGCGGCGGCCGACCCGGTCGATCAGGGACATGCCGACCGCCGTGGCGAGTACGGAGACGGCGCCGACGGCGATGGTGGCGGTGATGGCGGCGTTGGTGCCGAGGCCGGTGGTGGCGAGGATCTTGGGCGCGAAGTAGATGACGGCGTTGACGCCGGTGATCTGCTGGACGATCGCCAGCCCGATGCCCACCATGAGGAGCCGCCGTACCCAGGGGGTGCGCAGTTCCTGCCAGGCGCCGCGCCGCGCGTCCGCCTCCACGCTGCGGGCGTGGTCGATACGGGCCAGCTCGGTGGCGATGTCGTCGGCGGGGAGCGTACGGCGCAGCACCCCGGCCGCCTCGTCATGCCGGCCCTTGCTGATGTACCAGCGGGGGGTGTCCGGCAGGAAGAACAGCCCGGCGAACAGCGCCACCGCGGGCAGCGCGGCCAGACCCAGCATCCAGCGCCAGGCCTCCCAGTGCGCGAGGACCGCGTTGATCAGATAGGCGAGCAGCTGACCGCTCACGATCATCAGAGAGTTGAAGGACACCAACCGGCCCCGGATGTGCGGCGGCGCGATCTCCGACAGATAGAGCGGGGTGATGACCGAGGCGCTGCCCACGGCGAGGCCCAGGACGAAGCGGGCCACGGCCATGAAGGGCACGGTGGGGGCGAGCGCGACGGCCAGCGCGCCGCCGATGAACACCGCGCCCGCCCACAGCAAGGAGTTGCGCCGCCCGAGAGCATCGGACATCCGCCCGCCGGCCAGTGAGCCGAAGGCGGCGCCGATCAGCAGCGCGCTGGTGATGATGCCCTCGCCCAGGGAACCGAGGCCGAAGTGGCGCTCCATGAAGGGGAGGGCGCCGGAGACGACTCCGGTGTCGTAGCCGAAGAGGGCGCCGCCGAGGGCGGCTATGGCAGCGATGCCGACGATGAAGCGTTTGGCGTTACCGGCCGGGCCGCTCTCGCGAGGCCCGGCGGACGCCACCTGGCGGGTGGGGGCCGTCATCGTCAGCGGTAGAGCGCGGGACGCTCGATCAGCTCTACGGCCACCCGCTCACCGGTCTCCTGGGCGCGGACGCCCGCCGCGCACACCGCGGCCGCCGCATAACCGTCCCAGCAGCTGGGGCCCTCGACCTCGCCGCGCCGCGTGGCATTGACCCAATGCTGCACCTGCCGGTCGTACGCCTCCTCGAAGCGCTCGACGAAGCCGGGCGTGATGGCGCCGCCCCAGTGGCCGACGGCGTTGGTGAACACCCCGCGGTCGTCGCCGATCCTCGCGGTACCGGTCTCGCAGACCGCCTCGCAGCTGACCTGGTAGCCGAAGCCGCAGTTGACGAAGAGTTCGGTGTCCACGACCTGGCCGCCGGCCGTCTCGAAGAGGATCAACTGCGGGTCGCTGAGGCCTTCGGGCGCGTTCCCGGTGGGCGCCGGGCGCAGCACCCGTACGGTCGTGATCTCCTCCTCCAGCAGCCAGCGGGTCACATCGATCTCGTGCACCACGGAGTCGTGGATCGTCATCGCGTTGGTGAAGCCGGGCGGTGTGTCGGCGTTGCGGTGTTTGTTGTGCAGCATCAGCGGACGGCCGTATGTTCCCTGGTCCAGGAGGGACTTGAGGGCGCGGTAGTCGGCGTCGTAGCGGCGCATGAAGCCCACCTGGACGCGGCGGTGGCCCAGCGCCTGCTCCGCCTCGACGACGCGCAGCGCGGAGGCCGGGTCCGGGGTCAGCGGCTTCTCGCACAGGACGGGCAGATCGCGGGCGAAGGCGTCGAGTAGCGCCGCCTCATGGGCCGGGCCGGGCGAGGCGATGAGCACGGCGTCCACCGCGGGGTCGGCCATGGCAGCGGCCGGGTCGGTGTAGGCGGTACACCCCTCGATGCTGTCGGCGAGGCACTTGACCCGGTCGGCGTCGAGATCGGCCACGGCCGCCACCCGCGCGCCACTGATCACCTCATTGATCCGGCGCACGTGGTCGGCGCCCATCCGGCCGGTGCCGATCACCGCCACGCCCAGTGTTCCGTAGGAAGTCATGTCGTCCTCAAGTCCTTAGGTGCTTCATGCCGTTTGCTTCACGTGCTGCGGAGTACGTACTACAGAGTGTGATGCACACTGGGAATCAATTACTCTCCGTAATCGTTGCCGGAATATAAGGAGGCGTCACGAGGCGTCAGGGACGTCACGAGGCGTCAGAAGGCGTCAGAAGGCAAGCGTGCAAGGTGTAGGGGGTGGACGGAGTGTGAGGAGGGGCCGCGGACGGTGCGCGCGGCCGGGCGCCGGGCCGGGCGCCGGGTGACACGGCCGGGCGCCGGGCGGGCGGCGCCGCGGCTCAGGCGCCGCAGGACCGCAGGAAGCGCCGGGTGCGCTCGGCGATCGGGAACGGCTGGTCGGGCGGGCAGGGGTACATGTCCTGCTCGACGATCGCGAAGAGGTCGACGTCCAGCTCCTGTGCGGCCTCCAGGACGGGCGGCAGCGCGGGCACGCCGAGCGGCGGCTCGCACATCACGCCCTGCTGGACGGCCGGACCGAAGGGTGTGCCCTTGGCGACGACGTCGGCGAGGATGTCCGGGTCGACCTGCTTGAGGTGGAGGTAGCCGATTCGCTCGCCGTAGGTGCGGATCAGCTTGACGCTGTCGCCGCCGCAGTAGGCGTAATGGCCGGTGTCCAGGCAGAGGTTGACCAGGTCGGAGTCGGTGCCGTCGAGGAAGCGCGCGACGTGCTCCTCGGTGTCGATGTGGGTGTCGGCGTGCGGGTGCACGACGATGTCGAGGCCGAATTCGTCGCGTACGCGCTTGCCGAGCCGCTGCATGCCCGTGGTCAGGTGCTTCCACTGCTCGGGGGTCAGCTCGCGCGGCTCGAGCTCCTCGGCGGTCTTGTCGTCCCGCCAGAAGGACGGGATGACGACGAGGTGTTTCGCGTCCATCGCCTGGGTGAGGGTGGCGACCTCGCTGACGTGGGCCCAGGTCTTGTCCCAGACGTCGGGGCCGTGGTGCAGCGAGGTGAAGATGGTGCCGGCCGAGACGCTCAGGCCGCGCCGGGCGGTCTCGTCGCGGAGGGCGGCGGGGTCGGTGGGGAGGTAGCCGTACGGGCCGAGTTCGATCCACTCGTAGCCGGCGTCGGCGACCTCGTCCAGGAAGCGCCGCCAGGGGACCTGCTGCTCGTCGTCGGGGAACCAGACGCCCCAGGAGTCGGGGGCGGAGCCGACGCGGATGCGGTCCAGGGCGGGCGAGGCGGCACGGGGTGCGGGCATGCTGCGGCTCTCCTTACGCCGGTCGGCGGTGACCGGGAGGCACTGGGGTGGTCGGAGGTGGGGTGTGGGGGTGTGGGGCACAGCCTCTCTGCCGCTCCGGGGAGTGTCAAGACTTCGTCCTGACATAAGGACTTAAGGACTTTGTAACCCGAGAGGGTGTGCGCAGGGTGTGCGCCAGGTGGGCTGCGGTGGGTCCGGGGGGTGACGGTCGGGGGCGGGCTCGGGGGCGTGCGTTCAGGGTGTGGCCGGGCTCCATCCCCCCGGGTCGCCCCATCTCCCCCCTCGACGTAAGAATGTAAGGACAAATTGTTGACAGGGTCTGATGCTCACCGTTAGACCTTTCCTCAGGGCCGAACCGCCCAACCCGCCGCGCCGGCCGACCCGAAGGGGCGCATATGACCGAGCCGTACGACCTGATCACGATGGGCCGCATCGGGGTGGACATCTACCCGTTGCAGACCGGCGTGCCGTTGGCGCGGGTGGAGACCTTCGGGAAGTTCCTGGGCGGCTCCGCCACGAATGTCGCGGTCGCCGCCGCCCGGCTCGGGCGCCGTAGTGCCGTCATCAGCCGTACCGGACGTGACCCTTTCGGCGACTACATCCACCAGGCGCTGCGCGACTTCGGCGTGGACGATCTCTGGGTGACCCCGGTGGACGGCCTCCCGACCCCCGTCACCTTCTGCGAGATCTTCCCGCCGGACGACTTCCCGCTCTACTTCTACCGCCGCCCCAAGGCCCCGGACCTGGTCATTCACCCCGAGGAACTGGACCTGGACGCCCTCGCGGCGGCCCGGATTTTCTGGATCACCGGTACGGGGCTGTGCGAGGAACCCAGTCGTGGCGCCACCCTCGCCGCCCTGAAGGCCCGCGGCAAGGCGGGTCCGACGGTCTTCGACCTCGACTGGCGGCCGATGTTCTGGGGTGGCGAGGGCGGCGCCTCCGGGGACGGCGGCGCGACCGGCGCCGCGGCGATGGCCGCCGCCCGCCCGTACTACGAAGCGGCCCTGCGGCACGCCACCGTGGCGGTCGGCAATGTCGACGAGGCCGAGGTCGCCACCGGGCTGCGCGACCCCAAGGCCTGCGCCCAGGCGCTGCTGGAGCTGGGCGTGGAGCTGGCTGTCATCAAGCAGGGGCCCAAGGGGGTGCTGGCCGTCCACCGGGACGGCCGCACCGCGGAGCTCCCGCCCACCCCCGTCGAGGTCGTCAACGGCCTGGGCGCCGGTGACTCCTTCGGCGGCGCCCTCTGTCACGGCCTGCTGGCCGGCTGGGACCTGGAGCCGATGATGCGTTACGCCAACGCCGCCGGCGCCATCGTCGCCTCCCGCCTGGCCTGTTCCTCCGCGATGCCGACGGCCGACGAGGTCGACGCGTTCCTCGCGGAACGGTGACGCCCCACGGCCGCGCCCGCCACGCGGTCACCCCGCCCCCACTTGTGCACTCAAGAAGGTGAGTTGAGCCTTGACTCCTCGGATCAGCGACCTCCCGGCGCTGCGGGCCCGGCACCCCGAAGCCGTCGCGGAGGCTGCCGCCCGCCGCACCCGCCGCCCCCTCCTCGGCGACAGCGGCCGGCTGATGATCGTTGCCGCCGACCATCCCGCTCGCGGCGCGCTCGCCGTCGGCGACCGGCGGCTCGCCATGGCCAACCGCCTCGACCTGCTGGAACGCCTCGTCCTCGCGCTCTCGCGGCCCGGCGTGGACGGCGTCCTCGGCACCGCCGACATCCTGGAGGACCTGCTGCTCCTCGGCGCCCTCGAGGGCAAGGTCGTGATGGGTTCGATGAACCGCGGCGGGATCGCGGGCGCGTCCTTCGAGATGGACGACCGCTTCACCGGCCACCGTCCCGAGGACCTCGCCCGGCTCCGCTTCGACGCCGGCAAGCTGCTGCTGCGCATTGACTACAGCGACCCCGGCTCGCTGGCCACCTTGGAGGCCACCGCCCGCGCCATCGATGCGATGGCCGCGCGCGAACTGCCCACCTTTGTCGAACCGTTCCTCTCCCGCCGGATCGACGGCGCGGTCCGCAACGACCTGAGCGCCGAGGCGGTCACCAAGGCCGTGGCCATCGCCTCCGGCCTCGGCGGCACCTCCGCCTACACCTGGCTCAAACTCCCCGTCACCGACGACCCCGATGCGATGGCCCGGGTCTGCGAGACCTCCACGCTGCCCACCGTCCTGCTCGGCGGCGACATCGGCCGCACCGTCCAGGACCAGGAAGCCGCGTACGAGAAATGGCGCAAGGCGCTGCGGCTGCCGACCGTCCAGGGGCTGGTCGTCGGCCGCTCGCTGCTCTATCCCGCGGACGGGGATGTCACGGCGGCCGTCGACACCGCCGTCGGCCTGCTGTAGCGGAATGCCGTGAAAAGCCGCAGGTGGCGGCCGGATGCGGGTAACTGTCAGTGGCGAGTAGGAGACTTGCAGTCATGAGCGGAGTCATGAGCGACCAGACGGATTTCCACCTCGAGGCGGGGCGCGCGGCACGGGGCCCGTACGCCCTGGACATCGATCCGCAGCGGGCCGGCTGGGGGTACTCGTCGCTGCGTGTCCTGGACCTGCCGCCCGGCGGGCACCACTCCTTCGCCACCGGTGACAGCGAGTGGATCGTGCTGCCGCTGTCCGGCGGCTGCACGGTGCTGACCGACGGCGGCGAGACCCTCGAACTGACCGGCCGGGAGAGCGTGTTCAGCGGCGTGACGGACTTCGCCTACGTGCCGCGCGATGCCCAAGTCCAGATGGCGAGCGGCGCCGGCGGCCGCTTCGCGCTCACCGGTGCCCGCTGCGAGCGCCGCCTGCCCGCCCGGTACGGGCCCGCCTCGGCCGTCCCCGTGGAGCTGCGCGGCACCGGCACCTGCTCGCGGCAGGTCAACAACTTCGGCGCGGCCGGCGTGTTCGCGTGCGACCGGCTCATAGCGGTGGAGGTGCTCACGCCCGGCGGCAACTGGTCCTCCTATCCGCCGCACAAGCACGACGAGTGCCGCCCCGGTGAGGAGTCCGAACTGGAGGAGATCTACTACTTCGAGATCGAGCCCGCGCACGGTACGGACGGTGTCGGCTACCAGCGCGTCACCCCCTCCGGGCGCGGCCGCGGCACCGATGTCCTGGCCGAGGTCCGCAGCGGTGACGCCGTCCTCATCCCCGACGGCTGGCACGGCCCGTCCATCGCCTCCCCCGGCCATGCCATGTACTACCTCAACGTCATGGCCGGGCCCGGTGAGACCCGCGAGTGGCTGATCTGCGACCACCCCGACCACGGCTGGATCCGTGACACCTGGCCCGACCAGCCCGTCGACCCCCGCCTCCCCCTCTACGAAGCGCCCGCAGGAGACGCCCGATGAACGCCCCGATGACACGCCGCCTGACGGTTGCGCAGGCCCTGGTCGAGTTCCTCGCCCACCAGTACACCGAGCGCGACGGCCGGCAGCACCGCCTGATCAACGCCTGCTGGGGCATCTTCGGCCATGGGAACGTCGCCGGTATCGGCCAGGCCCTGCTGGAGTCCGGCGAGGCGCTGCCCTACCTCCAGGGCCGCAACGAACAGGCCATGGTGCACGCGGCCGTTGGCTACGCCCGCCAGTGCGACCGGCTCTCCGCGCAGGCCGTCACCACCTCCATCGGCCCCGGCGCCACCAACCTCGTCACCGGCGCCGCGCTCGCCACCGTCAACCGCCTGCCCGTCCTGCTGCTGCCCGGCGACAGCTTCGCCACCCGGCCCGCGGAGCCGGTCCTCCAGCAGCTCGAAGTCCCCTCCGCAGGCGATGTATCGGTCAATGACGCGCTGCGCCCGGTCTCCCGCTACTTCGACCGTGTCACCCGCCCCGAGGCGCTGATCCCCACCGCCCTCCAGGCCATGCGGGTCCTCGCCGACCCGGTGGAGACCGGCGCGGTCACCCTCGCCCTGCCGCAGGACGTCCAGGCCGAGGCGTACGACTGGCCGGAGGAGTTCTTCGCCGACAGGGTCTGGCGGGTCATCCGTCCCGCCCCCGACGCCGGCGCCCTCGCCGAGGCCGTGCATGCCGTCCGCGGCGCCCGCCGGCCGCTGCTGATCGCGGGCGGCGGCGTCCACCACAGCGAGGCCGAGGACGCGCTGTGTGCCTTCGCCGACGCCACCGGCATCCCCGTCGCCTCCACCCAGGCCGGCAAGGGCTCGCTGCGCCACGACCACCCCGCCGACATCGGCGGCATCGGCCACACCGGCACCGCCACCGCCGACGCACTGGCCCGCGAGGCCGACCTGGTCATCGGTGTCGGCACCCGCTTCACCGACTTCACCACGGCTTCCACCACGCTCTTCGCCGCCCCCGATGTCCGCTTCCTCAACCTCAACATCGCCTCCTTCGACGCGCACAAGCTCGGCGCCACCTCCCTGGTCGCCGATGCTCGCGCCGGACTCGAAGCCCTCACCGGAGCGCTGTCCGGCCACCGTGTGGAGGAGGAGTACGAGGCTGCCTACGGAGCGGCGAAGGCGGCGTGGGAGCGCCAGGTGGACGCGGCGTACGGGGCGGCGGACGCGTCCCTGCGGCCGTCCCAGACGCAGGTCCTCGGCGCGCTGGACGCCGTCGTCGACGACACCGACATCGTCATCAACGCCGCCGGGTCCCTCCCCGGCGACCTGCACAAACTCTGGCGTGCCCGGTCCCGCAGGCAGTACCACCTCGAATACGGCTACTCCTGCATGGGCTACGAGATCCCGGCGGCCATCGGTGTGCGGCTCGCCGCCCCGGACCGCCCGGTGTGGGCGCTCGTCGGCGACGGTACGTATCTGATGAACCCCACCGAGATCGTCACCGCGGTCCAGGAGGGCATCCACATCAATATCGTCCTCATCCAGAACCACGGCTATGCCTCCATCGGCGGCCTGTCCGAGGAGACGGGCGGCGAGCGCTTCGGCACGGCGTACCGCTTCCGGGCCAAGGACGGCACCTACACCGGGGCGCCGCTGCCCGTGGATCTCGCCGCCAATGCCGCCTCGCTCGGTATGCACGTCCTGCGCGCCGGGACCGTCGGCGAGCTGCGCGCGGCGCTCGCCGAGGCGCGTGGCGCGAACCGGCCCACATGTGTCTATGTCGAGACCGAAACGGCTGACACTGTGCCGGGCGCGCCCGAGGCACAGGCCTGGTGGGATGTACCTGTTGCCGAGACCGCGACGCGGCCGGCGGCGGTCGCCGCCCGCGCAGCGTACGACCGCCATGCCGCCGCCCGTCGTCGCCACCTCTGACATCCGCTCGCTGCTGCACCGTACGAAAGGCCCTTCCGATGAAGACCATCAACCACTGGATCGGCGGCAAGCCCGTCGAGGGCGTCTCCGGCAGCTACGGCCCGGTCTACAACCCGGCCACCGGTGCCCAGGAGAAGCAGGTCGCCTTCGCCTCGGTGGAGGAGGTCGATGCCGCCGTCGCCGCCGCCAAGGAGGCGTTCAAGAGTTGGGGCACCAGCTCGCTGGCCAAGCGCACCTCGGTGCTTTTCCGGTACCGCGAGCTGCTCGACGCGCACCGCGACGAGATCGCCGCCCTGATCACCGCGGAGCACGGAAAGGTGCACTCCGACGCGCTCGGCGAGGTCGCCCGCGGTCTGGAGATCGTCGAGCTGGCCTGCGGCATCCCCGAGAAGCTCAAGGGCGAGCTGTCCACCCAGGTCTCCACCCGCGTGGACGTGGCCGCCATCCGCCAGTCGCTGGGTGTCGTGGCCGGCATCACGCCGTTCAACTTCCCGGCCATGGTGCCGATGTGGATGTTCCCCCTCGCCATCGCCTGCGGCAACGCCTTCATCCTCAAGCCGAGCGAGAAGGTGCCCAGCGCCGCCTTCAAGCTGGCCGAGCTGGCCGCCGAGGCGGGCCTGCCCGACGGTGTGCTGAACGTGGTCAACGGCGACAAGGTGGCCGTCGACGCGATCCTGGAGCACCCGGACATCGCCGCGGTGTCCTTCGTCGGCTCCACCCCGATCGCCAAGTACATCCACACCACCGGCACGGCCAACGGCAAGCGCGTCCAGGCGCTGGGCGGCGCCAAGAACCACATGCTGGTGCTGCCGGACGCCGACCTCGACCTGGCCGCGGACTCCGCGATCAACGCCGCCTACGGTTCGGCGGGCGAGCGCTGCATGGCGATCTCGGTAGTGGTCGCCGTCGGTGACACCGCCGACCCGCTGATCGGCAAGATCAAGGAGCGCGCCGACAACCTGCGGATCGGCCCCGGCGACGACCCGGCCTCCGAGATGGGCCCGCTGATCACCAAGGTCCACCGCGACAAGGTCGCCTCGTACGTCACCGGTGCCGCGGCCCAGGGCGCCGATGTCGTCATCGACGGCACCGGCTACACCGTCGAGGGCTACGAGGACGGCCACTGGATCGGCGTCTCGCTCCTGGACCACGTCACCCCCGAGATGGACGCCTACCGCGACGAGATCTTCGGCCCGGTGCTCTCCGTGGTCCGCGTCGAGACCTACGACGAGGCCATCGCCCTGATGAACAACTCCCCGTGGGGCAACGGCACCGCGATCTTCACCCGGGACGGCGGCGCTGCCCGCCGCTTCCAGCTGGAGGTCGAGGCCGGCATGGTCGGGGTGAACGTCCCGATCCCGGTTCCTGTCGGCTACCACTCGTTCGGCGGCTGGAAGGACTCGCTCTTCGGCGACCACCACATCTACGGCAACGACGGCGTGCACTTCTACACCCGCGGCAAGGTCGTCACCACCCGCTGGCCGGACCCGTCCGACGGCGGCATCAACCTGGGCTTCCCCCGCAACCACTGACGTCCCGCCCGTCCCGCCCGGACCCCCTGCCGACCCTGACCGGCAGGGGGTCCGCCCTGTCCGCAGGATGTACGTACGGCGGTGAGCCGATCGCGTACGGCAGCAATCCGCAGTTCCGGGGGCGACCGCGGCGGTGCCCGTTGCTACCGTGCTCCCTTGCCAGAGCACCGACACCCGTGGGGGATCCGCATGCAACAACCGATGGCGCTCGCCAAGGGCGCCCGCATCGCCGGCGGTGTCTTCTGCCTGCTGTTCTTCCTCTGGACCGCCTACTGGCTGGTCGTCGACATCGGCGAGTTCGGCATCGACGGCCTCTGGGACACCTGGACCGGTGAGCGGGCCGTCGGCCAGGACCAGGTCACCACCCCCCTCCAACTCGGGCTCGCCGTCCTGCAGCTGACGGCGGTCTTCGCGGCCTTCGCCGGGCAGCGGTCGGCCGGCGGACTGCTCGCCGTCGCCACCACGCTCACCTTCGCGACCGCCCTGCAGACCCTCGTCAGCGCCGGCCAGCACACCAGCGACGACCGATGGTTCAGGAACGCCGACAACACCACGCCGACGTTCGAAGGCGTCTTCCTCGGCAGCCTGTGGCTGATCATGTTCGCCTTCGTCGCCGGGATCGTGCTGCTGTGCGGGATGCGCGGCTGGCCACGGCAGAAGCCCAGCGACCCGCCCAAGCGCCCGGTCAAGGCGGCGGGCGTGGTCGGCGGTCTGCTGCTCCTCGCGATGGCGCTGTGCTACGCCAGCTGGCACATCTATGTGCTGGTGCAGTTCGGCAGCGACTCCCTCACCCCGCTCTACCTCGGCCGGGGCACGCTCTCCGCCCTGACGCAGCTGGCCGGCGGCTGGTACGCGGTGGTCTTCCTCCTGCTGACCCTGGTGGCCGGCGTCAACAGCCTGATGCGGGGCGGCGCGGCCCGCGGCCTCGGCATCGGCCTGGGCATCGTGCTGCTGCCCCACGCCGTGCTGGCGCTGATCTCGTTGATCGGTCACGATGCGCTGTTCAAGCTCGGCGACGCGATGCCGGGCATGGGCCTGATCAGCAACATCCAGCTCCTGCTGGACCTGCTCGGCTCGATCGCGCTGCTCGCGGTGCTGGGCCGCGGCGAGCCCGTCGCCCCGGCCTGGTACCCGCCGGCCCAGGCGCAGTTCGCGGCGCCCGGCTTCGTACCGTCCGGCCCGCCGCCGGTCGGCTGGCAGCCGGGGGGCCCGCCGATGGGGCCGCCGCCCGGTCCGCCCATGCCTCAGCAGGCTCCGCCGTTCCCGCCGCCGCAGGGCGGCTTCGGGCCGCCGCCGTCCTGACGGGTGCGCCCCACGTTGCCGGGTGCCCGTCCCTTCGGGGTGCGCCCCACGTTGCCGGGTGCGGCGCCGTGCCTCGTCCGTTGTTCTGGGCCCGCCTTCGGCGGGATCGGGGGAGGTTGTGGGGTGGGTCGCGGGCGTGTGGGGGTGGGTGCGGGGCCGGTCCTCCAGGACTTCGTCCCTACGGCCCAACCCCTCCCGCCGGTTTCGCGACCACCCCTGGGTGGGGGACTTGACCTCGGGTTGCGCCGGAGTTGCACCCGGCGGCCGTCGTTTGTACCTACCTCCCACCGGCCGGAGGTCGACTACGGACGGGAGGCGGCAGGCCGTAGCGACGAAGCCGTGTAGGCCTGTCGCCGCACCCCCGCTACGGAATGCCGACCGCAATGGCCAACCCCCACCCCGCCCGCCGAAGGCGGGCAAAGCGCAACTCCCACGGCGGGAAAGCCGACAACGTGGGAGGCTCAGGCCGACGGCCCCTGCATCCGCGCGCTGACCCACCGCATCGTGTCCTCGCCCAGCCCTTGCACATAGGTCGCCGCGCTGTGCGTGCCGCCCGGCACGATGTGCAGCCGCGCCTTGACCGGCCCGTGCCCGTACTGTGCGATGAACCTGCGCACCTTGGGGAGAACGGTGTTCTCCTTGGACCCGTCCTGGAACGCCAGACAGACCTCGGGTCCGCCGCGCGCTATCAGCCGCCGGGCCAGCACGATCTTCGGCTGTCCGGGGATGTCGCTGCCGTCGTAGTACTGCTTGTCGTCGGGGTTGAGCACCGGCATGACGAGGATGAACGGCAGGCTGGTGCCGTTCTTGGACCACTGGGCAAGGCTCTCCTCCAGCTTCAGGTCGGAGCCGATCCAGTAGTTGACCGGGTAGCCGTACGAGCCGGGCAGCGCCTCCATCACCGGGAAGCCCTTGTCGGCGTTGCGCTTGTCGTAGTACTCCGGCGGCGCCCACACCCATACCTTCCCGGTGAACCCCGACTTGGGGCCGTGCAGGGTGGTCACGCCTATCGGGGTGCTCTCGCCGGCCCCGCCCACCCGGCTCTCCTCCGCGAAGCTGATCGGATGCGTGGGGAACCGCACCAGCGACCGCTTCCCCTTCTGCGGCGCCGTGGCATGCGTGGCGGTGCCCGGACCGGGGTCGGCGAAGCGTACCGGGGCCGCCGACGTGGCCGCGCCGGTGCCGCAGCCGGCCGTACAGACGAGAACGGTCAGGGTGATCAGGGCGATCACCGGGGTGAACAGGGCTTTGCGCACGACGCTTTCTCCTTGCCGGACCGGCCGGGAGACGTCCCGGCCGGCCAGCAAGAGGGGAGGGTGCCGCGAAAAGGTTTCCTCCGGGAGGTGTCGGATTGGTCGCACTGGATGTTCGGAATCCGGGCGTACCGTCCTGACCTGGGACTTTTCCGTGTGGAGGAAGGCGGGTTTACCGGTATTTTCCCGGTACGGGGCATCGCGTACGGGTGCGGAGCCGCGCTGCTGCGCCCGGAAAACAAACCGGCACCGGCCACTCCGGAACCCCCGTCCCCTGACCGTATTCTCTCGCTATGACCTGGTCGCGTGCGCTGAAGGAGACCGCCCGCTCCGGGCTGACCATCGAGCGGGCCAAGCTCACGCCGGTGATCGCGGTGCGCGGTGCGGTCGGTGTCGCCGTCGTCGTCGGGCTGTGTCTGTGGCGCGGTGACCCCGCCCTTGCGGTCTCCTCCGCGTTCGGCGCCTTCGCCTCGGGACTCGTCACCTTCCAGCGCAGCATGCGGCCCCGGCCGGTCCTGGCGCTCGCGGTCGCCGCGGCACTGGCCGTCTCCACCTTCCTCGGCTATCTCACCGCCGCCCATCTCCTCGGCTTCGTCCTGCTGCTCGCCGGCTGGAGCCTGCTGGCGGGTATGGCCTGGGCGATCGGCCCGGTCTCCGGTCTGGCCGGCACCCTGACCGTGGCGATCATGCTGGTCACCGTCACTCTGCCGACGTCCGTGCTGGGCGCCCTGCAGCACGCCGCCCTGATCTTCTTCGGCGGTCTTGTCCAGGCCACGCTCATCGTCGTGTTCCCCGTACGGCCCTGGGGCGTGCAGCGCGACGCCCTCGCCGATGCGCTGGCCGCCGAGGCCGACTACGCGCGGCGCCTGCGGCACGACCCGGTGGCGCCCTTCGACCCGGCGCCCCTGATGGACGCCCGCCTCGCGTCCGAGGTGACGCCGCGTCAGGCCCGGCGCCGCCCCGTCCAGCTGCACGGCCCCCGCGGTCTGGCCGAACGGGTCCGGCCCGTCCTTGCCTCACTCGCCGACCCGGTCGTCGGCGCCCCGATGGAGGGCCCCGAACGCGATCGCGTCCGCGACCTCCTCCAGGCCGCGGGCACCGTCCTGGACGCCGTCGCCCATGCCGTACGGCACGCCGGCCCCGTCCGTCTGCCGCCCGAGGCGATGGCCACCCTGGAGGTCCCCGCCTCCGGCCCGATGCTCCAGGGCGCCGCCCGGCGCTCCGCCTACCGCCTGATCTCCCTGCTCGCCGATGCCGTCGAACTCACCGACGAGCCCGTCCGGGCCACCCGCCCCACTACCGAAGCCGAACGCGGTCATCTGCTGCGCCCCAGTGTTCCCCGGCTCGTCCCGGTTGCCCTGCGCGCCCTGCACCGCGAGGCCCGCTGGTCCTCCCACATCTTCCGGCACGCCCTGCGCGTCAGCGCCGTGGCCTCCTTGGGCTACCTCCTGGGCACCGTCCTCCCCTTCGGCCACGGCTACTGGGCGCCGCTGACCTCTGTCATGGTGATGCGCCCCGACTTCGCCCAGACCTACTCCCGCGGCGTGGCCCGCTTCAGCGGCACCCTGGTGGGCGTGGGCGTCAGCGGCGCCCTGATGGCGCTGGCCCATCCGAGCCTCTATCTGAGCGCCGGACTCGCCGTCATCTGCGTCTTCCTGATGTACCTGCTGATGCGCACCGGCGTCTCGGTCACCTCGGCCTGCGTGGCCGGCTATGTCATCTTCCTGCTGGGCATCGCCGGCGAAGGCTGGGAACAGACCGTCCAGGAACGCATCGTGCTCACCCTCCTCGGCGGGCTCCTCGCGATGCTCTCGTACGCGCTGTTCCCCGCCTGGGAAACACCCAAGCTGCGCGACCGCCTCGCCGATTGGCTGGCGGCCAACGGCCGTTACGCGCTGGCCGTGCTGGACCGTTTCGCCCGGCCCGCCGAACGCCGTCCCCGGCACGTCCGCGAGGCCCTTCTGGATGCCCGCGCGGCCCGCGTCGCCTGGGAGGAGAGCGAGGCCCGCGCCGAAAAGGAACCCGTACGTCACCGCGGCCTCTCCCGTACCTCGGCCACCGCCGCCGGTTCCGCCCTCGCCACCATGGCCCGGGTCACGATGATCATGGAGGCCCATCTCCCCGACAAGGACGCCGAACCGTCCCCCGGCGCCGCTGCCTTCGCCGCCGAACTCCGCCCCTCTCTGGAGCGCGCCGCCCGTGCCGTACGGGACCGTGACCGGCTGGACTTTTGTGCGCTGCGCGCCGTATGGGAGCGGTGGGACGCCGAATCCGAGAGCCAGGGCGTCGCACTGCGCGCCGCGGATCTGCTCCTGGACGCCCTCGACGATCTCGCCGAGGCGCTGTCCAGGAGGCGGGGCGGCCGCAACCGGGCGGCACGCCCGGACTCGGACAAAACATCGGCGAGGGGCGTGGAAGGAACCATTCCGCCCGCCCAGTAGTCTTGTTGGGTGTCCGCAATGAACGCCAATCGATGCCAATAGGCGCCTTTGCCTTTGGTGAGCTATTGGTTCCGTCTGCGCCGCAATGCCCGAAGATCGTCACCCAGTCGAGAGAGCACCCGGTCTCCCCATGGCGTCCAGCACCACATCGAGAGTGTCGTCCGGCAAGTCCGCCGAAGGCTCCGCGGAAAGGCCTGCCGAGAGATCCGTCGCCAAGTCCCCCGGTAAGTCGGGCGGTATGTACGACATCGGCATCGACCTCGGCACCGCCAACACCCTGGTCTACGCCCGCGGCAAGGGCGTGGTGCTGAACGAGCCGTCCGTCGTTGCCGTCAACGCCGCCGGCGAGGTCATCGCCGTCGGCTCGGAGGCGAAGCGGACCATCGGCCGCACCCCCTCCGGGATCACCGCGATGCGCCCCCTGCGGGAAGGCGTCATCGCCGACTTCGAAGCCGCCGAGCAGATGCTGCGCGCCCTGATGAAGAAGGCCCTGCCCAGCCGCCGGTTCGCCCGGCCGCGCGTGGTCATCTGTGTCCCCTCCGGCATCACCGGCGTCGAGTGCCGCGCGGTCATCGACTCCGCCCGCGGCGCCGGCGCCCGCGAGGTCCACCTCATCGAGGAGCCGATGGCCGCCGCGATCGGCGCCGGCCTCCCCGTCGAAGAACCCGTCGGCTGCATGGTGGTGGACATCGGCGGCGGCACCACCGAGGTCGCCGTCGTCTCCATGGGCGGCCTGGTCACCGCCCGGTCCGTACGCGTTGCCGGCGACGCCCTCGACGCCGCCATCGCCGCCCACATCAAGAAGAAGCACGCCCTGACCATCGGCGAACGCACCGCCGAGGACATCAAGATCGCCATCGGCTCGGCCGCCCCGACCCCGATCGGGCCCCAGAGGGACGGCGCGCCCGAACGCCGCACCTCCTTCACCGTCCGCGGCCGCGACCACATCAGCGGCCTGCCCCGCATCCAGGAAGTCACCGAGGAGGAAATCCGCGACGCCCTCACCGAACCCGTCGACGCCATCGTCCGCGCCGTCCACCACACCCTCGACGCCTGCCCGCCGGAACTCTCCGGCGACATCATCGAGCGCGGCATCGCCCTGACCGGCGGCGGCGCCCTGCTGCGCGGCCTGGACCGGCGACTGCACCAGGAAATGGGCGTCCCGGTGACGGTCGCCGATCAGCCGCTGGACTGCGTCGTCAACGGCACCGCCAAGTGCGTCGACGAATTCGCCGCGCTGCACGGGCTGCTGACGGGCGCGAAGGACCGGCCGCGGAAGGCGGTGCGGCTGTAGCGGGCGCCGCGCGGTGGCGGGACGGGCGGCCTACCGGGATACGGCTGCGGGGGCCGCCGCGGCGTCGGGTCCGGCTGCGGCCTCGATGCCCAGCTGCCGGACGGCCGCATCGGCCGTCTGCTCCAGCAGCACGGCAATGGTCATCGGTCCGACGCCGCCCGGCACCGGGGTGATCAGGCTCGCGCGCGCACTGGCGGACGCGAAGTCGACATCCCCCACGTTCCCGGGGTTGTAGCCGGCATCGATCACCACCGCCCCCGCCTTGATGTCCGCACCCTGGATGAACCGGGGCCGCCCGACCGCCGCGACCAGCAGATCGGCCTCCCGTACGACCGAGCCCAGGTCGGCGGTCCGCGAATGGCAGTACGTCACCGTCGCGTCGCGCCCGAGCAGCATCATCCCCACCGGCTTGCCGAGAATCGCACTCCGGCCGACAACGACCGCCCGCTTGCCCGCGGGATCGACGCCGTACTCGTCCAGCAGCCGCATGATGCCGCCGGGCGTACAGGACGCAAAGCCGCCCGGCAGCCCGAAGCTCATCGTGGCGAACGAGTGCGTCGTCACCCCGTCGACGTCCTTCTCCGGCGCGATGGCCTCGAAGGCGGCCCGCTCATCGATGTGCGGCCCGACCGGATGCTGCAGCAGAATCCCGTGCACCCCGGGATCCCCGGACAGCTCCGTGAGGGCGCCGACCAGCTCTTCGGTGGTGGTCGCGGCCGGCAGTTCGAGGTGCCGCGACCGGATCCCGGCCTTCGCACACCGGGAACGCTTCATCCGGACGTAGGTCACCGACGCGGGATCCTCGCCCACCAGCACGGTTGCCAGACACGGTGTGACGCCGGTCTGCTCCGTGAGGGATGCCGCGACGGCCGCACTCCGGTCGACGATCCGGCGGGCAAGGTCACGCCCGTCCATGAGTTGGGCGCCGTGCGCCGGCGTGTGCGGCTGGTTCGGGGACTGGTTCTGGAGACGGTTCTGGTGCTGGTTGTGGGACCGGGCCTGGGACACGGGCTGCTCCTGCGCGCTGGCTGCGGGTCGCCCAGGCGCACGGCAGTGACGGGGTCCGTCGGGCCGCTCCCCGGTGGTGCTCCACCTCAGCGCCAGTCACGGCCCGGTAACCAGGGTAGCGGGCATGGCGGGACGGGCCGCGGGACGGGCCGCGGGGCGGGACGTCACCGATGGTCGTTCGGCCGGTGCTCTGCCTGCGCCCGCCGCGCGATATATGTCTCCAGGCCGTCCAGGATGCGCTCCAGTCCGAACTCCAGGGCCTGGTCGCGGGAGTTGGTGTCCTCGGCGGACGCGAGGGCCGCGGTGAGGGCCGGGAACCGGTCGGTGCGCCCAACGAGCAGTTCGTTCAGGAGCCCGCTCATCACCTGCTCCGGCTCCTTCGCCTGCGCGCTGCCCAGCCCCAGTGACGCCGACACCTGTGTGATGGCCCGGACATGGCCGGTCACGATGACCACGGCGTCCAGCCGCTCGCTGCCGTGGAGGCCGGTGTCCGCGAGCGCGCCGATGGCGCGTTCGGCCCAGCCGAGCTCGTTGGGTCCCATGATGCGCGGGCCGGTGGTCGCGTCCAGGAGCCAGGGGTGGCGCCGGAAGGCCGCCGCGAGCTGCTCGGCCCACGTGCGCAGCGCGCTCCGCCAGTCGCCCGGGGCGCCGCCGGCCAGGGTCGGCGGCTCGCCCATGGCCGTGTCGATCATGAGCGCGACCAGCTCCGTCTTGCCCGGGACGTACCGGTACAAGGACATCTTGGTGAAGTCCAGTTCGCCCGCGACCCGTTGCATGGAGACCGCCCCGAGCCCACCGAGGTCGGCGACGGCCATGGCCGTACGGGTGATCCGCTCCAGGCTCAGCGCCGGTTTGGGGCCACGGCTGGGCCGCTCACGCCCGCCCCACAGCAGCTCCACGCTGCCCGCCTGATCCCCGAACACGCTGGTCTTCTCGTCGTCTTCAGCCACCTCCGCATACTAAAACTGTTTCCGGGGTACACAAATAAGTGTCCGTCGGATACAGTTTCTTCTGTCACCGTCCGCCGCGACGGACCGCTCGACATGGGGGAGTGCGAAATGACGCATCCGCATCCGCAGACGCAGACGCAGCGAACGACGACGGCCGGGCGGCCGGTCGGCGGGCAGACGGTGCTGATCTCGGGGGCGAGCGTGGCGGGCCCGGCCCTGGCCTGCTGGCTCGCGCATTACGGATACCGCCCCACCGTGATCGAGGTGGCCCCCGCCCTGCGCGGTGGCGGCTATGCGGTCGACTTCCGCGGGGCGGCGCACCTGTTCGTACTGGAGCGCATGGGCCTGCGGGAAGAGCTCGAACGCCGGGCCACGGGCGGCAGCCCCATGGCCTTCATCGATTCCCGGGGCCGCCAACTGGCCGCAATGCCACCGGAGTTCGCGGGAGGCGAGCTGGAAATCCTCCGTTCGGACCTCTCCCGCATCCTCTACGACCACAGCCTGTACACCGCCACCGCCACCGCCACCGCCGCTTCCCCCTCCGCTTCCACCGAGTACCTCTTCGGCGACTCCCTGACGTCCCTGACCGAGGCCGAGGACGGCGTCCACGTCACCTTCGAACGGGGCGCGCCGCGCACCTTCGACCTTGTGGTCGGTGCGGACGGCCTGCATTCCACGGTCCGTCGGTTGGCCTTCGGCCCGGAGGAGGAATTCGTCAGCCGGCTCGGCTACTACGTCGCCGGCTGGGACCTGCCGGCCGACGCCTCCGGCCTCGCCGCTCGGCCGCTGGGCTACTCCGAGCCCGGCCGGCTGGCGTCCGTAGGGCGCACCACCCGGCGCACCGGCGAACCGGGCTACACCGGCGAGACCTTCTGCGTCTTCGCCTCCGAACACGAGCTGTCCTACGACCGACGCGACCCGCAGTCCCAGAAGAAGGCGATAGCCGAGGCGTACGCCGGAGGCGGCTGGCGCACGCCCGAGCTGATCGACACCCTGTGGGCCGCGAACGATTTCTACTTCGACGCCATCAGCCGGGTTGATGTACCGCACTGGTCCACCGGCCGCACGGTCCTCCTCGGCGACGCCGCCTACGGCGCCACGCTGGGCGGCATGGGCACCGGCTCGGCGATGGTCGGCGCCTATGTCCTCGCGGGCGAGCTGGCTATGGCCGACGGCGACCACACCAAGGCCTTCGCCCGCTACGAACAGCTCCTCCGCCCGTATGTCACCACCTGCCAGGAAGGCGGCCGGCACGTCGGCGAATTCCTGGCCCCCGCAACCCGGGAGGCAATAGACGCACGCAACGCGTCCCTGAACGACCCGGCCACCATCCAGGCCATGCTCGAACAGGGCCACACCGTCTCCGCGGCCATATCCCTCGAGGACTATCCGTCCCTGTGCCGGCGCTGACGCCGCGGCCGACCGCATGCGGCCGCGCCCCAGGCCCTGTGCCGAGCGTGCGGCGCCGACCGCGCTCTTGGCGAACGGGGCGCGGCGCGATCAGGTGCATGCCCGAGCGCTGAAGGTCGGGGTGCCGGAGTGCTCCCCGGCCCGGGGGCGGGGGGCGATGCCGCGTCAGTTGCCCGGCTCACGTGCCGGCGGCCTGCAGGAAGAGGTCGGCGTCCCCCGGTTCGGCCAGCCTGCCGAGTTCGAGCCATGAGCCGTCGGCGAAACAGATCCGGAAGGTGGCGAATCCGCGGGGCTGTCCTGGCTCGCCCACCACGCGGGCTTCGGCGGCGGCGAATGCGGTGACGATCTGAAAGTCGTGGGCCTTGGTCGGGGAGAGTCGGCGGCGGGGCGAGGCCGCCACGTGAATACGGTCGGGAGTCAGCATGACGAGGCGCTTGGCGTTCGGTGAGGAGCCGTACCAGCGCAGCAGCAACTGGCCTGCGGTCAGGTCCCAGTCTCCGTCGAAAACGCCGTTGTCCGGGCGCGCGGACTGATCACGGTCGTCAGTGCCGTGGCCCCTTGCGGCAGACGGCCGGTCGGTCTGCGGGGCTCGCTGCCCTCGTGCGGGCCTCTCTCCCCACAACCGGTCGAACTTCTCACCGGCCTTGTCGAGCACGAACATCGGGATGAAGATGAAGAAGAACGCCACCACGCCGACGTAGAACAGCCAGTGGCGACCCGGCTTGAGCCGTTGTTTCCCGGCAGCGTGGTGAACGGGCCTGGGCGGCTTGGGGATGGCCTTGTGCACCTCGCACCACACCATGGCAAGAGGCTCCTCGCCCAGGAGCTTCCGAGCTTGTCGATGAACCGCACGCGTCGCCATGCCCGCGAGTCTAAATTCACCGCAGCAGCCCGCCTCCAGGACCGACGTGCTCTTCGGGGGTGTGCGCGACAGGCGCCGGCCGCGCAATCGGTCCCGCCGTCTCGCGCGCACCAACGTATGGCGCCGGTGGGCGGATCAGGCGCCGACAACATGTCATTGCCCCGGCAGTGCAGTCCGGAATGCCGACACGGTGGCCGGGGTCTGCTGGTCGGCGGTCGTGGTGATCGTGCTCGCGAACGTCCTGGCGGCCCGGCCCTCTCAGACGCGGCTGCTGCTCGAGCCGCCGGACCGGACCATGCTGCTGTCCTGGGGCATCCCGCCACGGGCGGTCTTCCTGGCCCGGTTGTGGCTGCCCCAGCTGGCCGGCGCGGCCGGCGTGTCCACTGCGGCCTGCCTGGTCGCCGTACCGTGGCTGTCGGCATCCGAGGCCGGTGGCCGCCTGTTGCCGGCCGTTCTGGTGACCGCGGCGGGAACGGCGCTGACAGCGGCCCTGCTGCGCATCTGCGCCACCGCCGCCCTGGCCACCTCCCGCAGAACGTACTCGGTGCGCCGCCGGGCCGGTTGGACCGTCGCGGCGGGCTTCGCACTCGGGTACCTCGTCTCACCACTGGCGGCCGGGCTTTCTCCGTCCTCGTCACTGCGGCCGGAAGACGTGGCGCAAGCGGTGCGGCGCGGCGCTTCCGGCATCCGGCCCGCGCTGTGGGACGAGCTGTTCCCACCCGGCCGTCCGGGCTGGCTGTTGGCGGCGTGGTCCGCGGTGGTGTGCGTGCTGGGCATCCTGGCGTGCCTGCTGGTGCGGCGTGCCGAGGGCCACAGTTCGCTGCACCCCACGGGACCGGCGACGTCCGCCGCTGCAGCGCACATCGCCTCGCGCCCTCTCCACACCAAGGGCCTCGTCGCCGGCGTCGTGACCAAGGATCTGCTGTCCGCACGCCGCCGTTCCACGGCCGTTACCGGTCCGCTGTATCGCGTCTGTGTGCTCGGCCTCGGACTGGCCGCGCTCGGATGCGGCGTGCGGGTTCGCTACGGTGCCGAGCTGCCGTGGTCGCTGCCCACCCATACGTGGGGTACCGCGGTGACGGTCGCGATGTTCCTTGCTGTGTCCGGTGTCGTCGCCCAGGTCGCCGGCGTGGAGGCCGAGCTCCGGTCTCTCGAGGTGCTGCGCCAGGCGCCGGTCCCCTTCGGCCGCATCCTCGTCGGCAAGGTCGTGGCCTGCGCCGCAGTGGCGGCCCTGCCGGTGGTCCCCGCGTATCTCGGCCTGCTGCTCGCCGCCGGTGGGCCGATGGTCCCCAGTACGGTCCTCGCCCTGCCGGTCGCTCTGCTCGCCGGAAGCTGCGCGATCGTGGCGACGGCATTGCTCGTTCCGCCGCCGGAGACCTTCCATGACGAACGAACCAACCGTTCCGGCGCCGCCGAGACGGTCGAGGGCGTGCTGACCGCGCTGCTGGCCTCGCCCTGTGCCCTGGGCCCGCTGATCGGCCATGCCCTCGGGGCACGCGGCGGCGCCGCGCTCGCATGGAACACCGGGGCCGACCTCGCCGCCCTGCTCATCCTCGCCGTGGGGCTGAGCCTCCTGGCCCGCTGTGATCCGCACTTCAGGAAGGCAACACCGTGATCGACGTCGCATCGGCCACCGTACGGTTCGGCGACCACACCGCCCTGAGCGAGGCGCAGTTCTCCGCGGCCGAGGGTGAGTTCGTCTGCCTGGTGGGCCGCAACGGCTCCGGCAAGACGACCCTGCTGCGGCTGATGGCCGGGCTGGCCGAACCCGGCACGGGCCAGGTGCGTATCGCCGGTCACGCCGCGACGGACCTGGCCGCCCGCACCGTGCGCGGCTTCGTCCAGGCCGACCCTCCCCTGTACGACTACCTCACGGTGCGCGAACAGCTCTCCTTCGTGTGCCGGCTGCACGGTGTCCGCCTCGAGCCGGCCCTGGAGCGGCTACGGCACACCGTGCTGGCGGACCGCCACGATGCTCTGGTCCGCGAGCTGTCCCTGGGCATGCGCAAGCAACTCGGCCTCGTCGCGGCCACGCTCCACGATCCCGCTCTGGTCCTCATGGACGAGCCGACGAATGCACTCGACGCCGCTGCCGTCACCGCACTGCGGGAAACCGTACGGGGCTGGCACGCGCAGCAGCGGACCCTCGTGCTGTGCACGCACGACCTCGCCTGGGCGGAAGACCTGACCGACCGCCTCCTCGTCCTGGAACACGGCCGCATCCTGCACGACGTGCGACTGGAGGACGAGACGGTCACCGCTGCCCTGCGGCGTCTGGACCCCACCGGTGCCCTCACCCGCCCCGACCCGGCCCCGGCCGCCGAGGAGTCCGTCCGATGACCGCCCCACCCGCCCCGTCGCTGGAACCCGCCGTTCACGTCGCGGGACTCCGCCGCACCTACGCCGGCCGCACCGCACTGCACCATCTCGACCTCACCGTGCCCGCCGGATCGCTCACCGCGCTGATCGGTCCCAACGGCTCCGGCAAAACCACCACCATGCGGCTTCTGCTGGGGCTGGACCGTCCCGACGCCGGCACCGGCACCGTGCTCGGCGCTCCCCTGCACCGGCCCGCCCGGTACCTGACCAAGGTCGGCGCCCTCATCGAACAACCCGCCCTCTACACCCGGCTCACCGGCCGCACCAACCTCCGCGTACTGTCCCGCCTCGCCGGTGTCGACGACGCGCACATATCCCGTGCCCTGCAGCTCACCGGCATGGATCAGCAGGCCGACCGCCCGGTGGCCACCTACTCGCTCGGAATGCGACAGCGGCTGGGCATTGCCGCGGCCCTCCTGACCGAGCCACGCCTGCTGATCCTGGACGAGCCCACCAACGGCCTCGACCCCCTCGGCACCGCACAACTGCGCCGCCTGCTGCGCACGCTGACCTCCGACGGCGTCACCGTCCTCATCTCCAGCCATCAGCTCAACGAACTCGACGCCACCTGCGATCACTTCGTCTTCCTCCACCAGGGGACGACGCTCTTCCAAGGAGACCGGAACGCCCTCGGCGCCTCCCAGCGCCCCTCCGTCGAAGCCGCTCCCGAGCACCCGACCCAACTGCCCGAGCTGGCCGATGCCTTCACCGAGGCCGGCTACCGCGCCCGGCGGCACGAGGACCACCTGCTGGTCGACACCGCAGCCGGTCGTGCCGGCGACCTGAACCGCACAGCGGCCGCCCATGGCATCACCCTGGCCCGTCTCGCGGTACGGCGCCCCACCTTGGAGGAAGCCTTCTTCTCCCTGGTGGGCCAGGGCCCGCAATCCGCCACCGAGGACGCCGGCTCAGCAGGCACATCCCAAGGACCCCATCCGTGCTGAATGCCCTCGCCCACGCGTACCGCAGCGAATGCGTCAAGACCCTCCGTGCCCGTGTCCTGGTTCCCCTCCTTGCCGGGACGGGCGCCGTCGCCGCAGCCGCCGCGGCGATCATGGTTGCGCTCACGCACGCTCCCGCGGCAGGGGGCCACGCAGCCGCGGCCTCCGTATCCGGCGGGATGCTGAAGCCGCTGCAGACGGCCACGTCCGTCCTCTGCCTGGTCCTCATGGCCGTGGCCGCCACCTCCTTCACCCACGAGTACCGGTACGGCACCTGGCGCAATCTGCTGGTCCGCCTCCCGCACCGTCCCAGCCTGCTGGCAGGCAAAGCGGCCGGACTGGTCGCACTGGCCGCCCTGGTGGCCTTGACCGCATGCCTGGCCACCGGAGCGACGGCCTGGATCACCGCCTCGGTACGGGGCCTGGACACATCCCCCTGGACCTCCGCCTCGGGCTGGTTCAGCTCCGCCTCCGCCGCCGCAAGAGTCCTGGCGGCACTCGCCGCCGGCACGCTCTACGGCGCCGCCGCCGGGCTGCTGCTGCGCAGCACCGGCGCGGCCCTCAGCGTCGTCTTCGCATGGATCCTGGTCGGGGAATCCGTCGTCACAGGACTCACCGCAGCCCGCGGCTGGACCGTCGCCGCATGGCTGCCCGGCTCTTCCCTCACCCACCTGGCCTCCGACGCCCATTGGGCACCCGCTGCCCTCTCCGCCGCCCTCTGGTGCGCCGTGTGCACGGCCGGGAGCGTCTGGCACTTCAACCGGACGACCAGGCTCGGATGAGGGTGCGCAACGGGCTCGCGGCCTTCTCCTCATCCGTCTCTGTCGTCTCCTCGTCCGTCAGATCGACAGTGCCCCGGGGAACATCCCGTGACCGGCCCCCGGCACCGTCACGGCCAGCCAGCCGTGGCCGTTCATGGGCGTGTCCTCATCGATCCGCTCCGGATCGACCGTCACCTGGTGGGCGACCTCGTTCGCGTTCCACGCACAGGAGGCGTTGGGCTCGTACATCCCCGGCTCCCAGAGCGGATCGTTCGTCTGCGGCTCCTCCCACGGCAGCGGCTCGCCCGTCCATGCGGGTTCGAGATAGGTGCCGTGCGAGCGGATCACCCGGCCGTCCTCGGCGATCGCCCAGAAGTGCGCGTCGTCATAGCCGTCGTGCTCGTAGTAGTGGGCCTGCCCGCAGTGCTCGCTGACCCGCTTCAGCAGCCGGAGGTCGCCGCCGCCCGGCGGAAGGCAGTCCTGCACGGGCCGGCCGAACACCATCCGCCAGCCGGAGAACTCCGGGGTGATGAAGACCCGGTACGCCGTCAGCGCCTCATCGCCCGGCCCCGGCAGTTCGGCCCGGTAGTGCTCCATTGCGGACATGCCCATCGCGATCGTCGCCGGGATGCGGTCATGCAGGCCCAGCGCGGGGAATATCCCCTCGTACGTCGCGGCCGGTACCGCGAGCCATGCGGTGGGCCACAGTTCATCGAAGGGCCGGTCGTCGAGCAGCTTGATCCGCACAAGCCGTTCCAGCGCGGCGCGATCACCGGCCGTCAGCTCGTCACCTGCACCAAGCACGGCGAGCGCATGAAGCGCTGGCCGACGCAGCCCGCCGGGGCCGTCCCGGCGGATTGCCAGCAACTCCGGCACAACGCCCCGTCCGATCGAGGTCAGTTCCTTCCTCGCCTGCCAGACCTCCCGGCTGTCACCCAGCCTGTGCAGCAATGACATCAGTGTCCCTCGGCTCATGGTGCCCGACCTTAGGCCTGACCCGTCGAACACGAAGAGGAGACCCGGACGCTCCGTCCCGAGGGCCCGGCTCTGCGCCTACATACGCCCTGACCAGCAAAAAGACCCTCCCGAAGGAAGGGTCTTGGAGAGCGCCCCCGGCAGGACTCGAACCTGCGGCCAAGTGCTTAGAAGGCACCTGCTCTATCCACTGAGCTACGGGGGCCGGGCGGTGGAGGTGGATCACGGACCGCGGACAAGGATAGGGGCCCGGGTGCCTCGTACCGGTTGCTTCACCTCCGTGGCACGTTGTGGAGGTTCGGTGAAGCGAACCCGATAATCGCAGGCAGGTACGAATCCTGCACCGCTTTTGGCGTCTCGTGCGCCGGGTGTTGTGCACTCGTTATGCCTGCGTCTCAGTTGTCCCGATCGTCTCATGGGTTACTCGTCCCGTTCTGTACGGGTTCTTGTGGCGCACACACAGGTCTATACGCTTCAAAAACCCAACGAAATTGGGCATTCTGCACATGTGGCGACCTTGGACGTACGACCCCGGCTCATTGATGCGCTGTCCGTACTGCGCGACAGCGTCGACGCCGCACGCTTTCCGCTGCCACTACGGGGCGCCGCCCGTGCCCGGCGCAACCGGGCCGAGCTGCTCGCCCAGCTCGACGACTATGTGATTCCCCGGCTCCGGGCGCCGCAGGCCCCGCTGCTCGCCGTCATCGGCGGGTCCACCGGGGCGGGCAAGTCCACCCTGGTCAATTCGCTGGTGGGGCGGCGGGTCTCGGAGGCGGGGGTGCTGCGGCCGACGACGCGGACGCCGGTGCTGGTCTGCCATCCCGACGATCACCGCTGGTTTGCCGGACAGCGGGTGCTGCCGCAGCTCACCCGGGTCTGGGTGCCCGAGCAGGACGGCGGCGAGGGGACGGGGGCGGACCGGCGGTCGCGCGGGGAGGCGGCGTACGACTACGACGACGCGGCGGGCGGCTACGGCGCGGACGGGGGCGCGGGCGAGCCGGGGATGCCGACGGTGCGGATCGAGACGGATCCGGCGCTGCCCAGCGGACTGGCGCTGCTGGACGCCCCGGACATCGATTCGCTGGTCGCGCGGAACCGGGAGCTGGCCGCCGAACTGATCTGCGCGGCGGACGTGTGGGTGCTGGTCACCACCGCCGCCCGGTACGCGGACGCGGTGCCCTGGCATCTGCTGCGCACGGCCAAGGAGTACGACGTCACGCTGGTGACCGTGCTGGACCGGGTGCCCCACCAGATCGTCACCGACATCTCCGCCCGGTACGCCGAACTCCTCCATCACGCCGGGCTCGGCCACGTCCCCCGGTTCACCATCCCCGAGCTGCCCGAATCGGCGGGTGGCGGGAGCGGACTGCTGCCCGCCACGGCGGTCGCGGCGCTGCGGGACTGGCTTGAGCGGCATGCCCAGGACCCCGTCGCCCGTAGCGCGGCCGCCGACCGTACGGCCTGCGGGGTGATCGCCTCGCTGCGGAGCCGGCTGCCCGCGCTGGCCGGTGCGGCCGCCGCCCAGCACGCCGCGGCGCTGCGGCTGACCGGCCGGGTCGAGGAGGCGTACGAGCGGGCCGCGGAGCGGGTACGGCGGGAGGTCGCGGCCGGCGAGGTGCTGGCCGGTGACGCGCGCGCCCACTGGCGCGACCACCGGCTCGGCGGGCGGCCGGACGAGTTGCTGGATGCGCTGACGCAGGGTCTGACGTCGCTGCTGGCCTGCGCCGTCGAGGAGGCGGACGAGCGGGCCGCGGAGGCCTGGCGGCGGGATCCGGCGGCCGAGGAGATCGCGGTGACGGCGGCCGCGGGCGCTGCGGGCGCGGGCGAGCGGCTCGGTGTGGTCGTGCGGCGCTGGCGGCGCTGCCTGGAGGAGCTGGCGGAGGAGGAGCGGGGCGAGGCGCGGGGCGGGCCGGGCGGCGAGCGGGCCGGGTCCGTGGAGCCGGAGGAGTCGGCGGCGCTGCTGGCCACGGCGCTGCTCGGCGGCCGGCGCGCCCGTACGGCGGGGGAGAACCTCGCCGAGCTGCTGGGCGCCCAGGCCGCGCTGCGGCTGTGCGACCGCGGCAGCCGGCTGCTGGTGACGTACCTGGAGCGGGCCCTGGACGGAGAGCGCGAGCGGCGGCTGGCCCCTCTGGACCGGCTGGCCGTACCGCCCGACCAACAGGCCGGGCTGATCGCCGCGCTGTCCGTTCTGCAGAGGGAGAAGGCGCGGGTGCCTGACGAGGAGAGGGTGGTGTCGGGGTGAGGGATTCCGAGGCGGGCGCGGAGCGGGCGGGAACATGGGACGACGGGTTGATCGCCCGTCGGGTGACGGGAGGGGAGGGCGCCCGGCCGGGGGCGCGACGGCAGGTGTCCGGGCCGCGCGGCGGTTCCTCCGCCGGGCCGCTCCCGGCGGTGGATCCCGGCCGGGACGCGGCCGTCGAGGCGGACGCGGCCGTCGAGGCGGCCATGGACTGTGCGCTGGCGGTGGACGTGGTGGTGGACACGCGGGCGGCAGGCAGACCGGGTGGCGGTCGGGACCGCGGCGCGCAGGGCGGTGCGTACGGCGGGCTGCCGGCGCGGGCCAGAGGCGCCCGGACGGCCGAGCTGCGGGCCCGGCTGGACGCCCTGCGCGAGCTGATCGCGCTGTCCCGGACCCGGCTCGACGGCGAGACGCTGGACGAGGCGGGGCGGGTGCTGGACGCGGCGGGGGAGCGGTACCGGCTCTCCGGGGAGCACACCGTGGTCGCCCTCGCAGGGGCCACCGGAAGTGGTAAGTCGTCGCTGTTCAACGCGCTGGTGGGGGCGAACCGTTCACAGGTCGGGGCGCGCCGGCCGACGACCTCGGAGGCGGTCGCCTGCCTCTGGCCGGGCGGGCCGCCGGGGTCGGACGGGCTGCTGGACCGCCTGGGCGTGCCGGAGTGGCGCCGCAACCTCGCACCGGACGCCACCCCCGGGCTGGACGGGCTGATCCTCCTCGACCTGCCCGACCACGACTCCTCCGACACCGGCAACCGCGCCCAGGTGGACCGGATGCTGAAGCTGGTGGACGCGGTGATCTGGGTGGTGGACCCGGAGAAGTACGCGGACGCCGTCCTGCACGAGCGCTATCTGCGCCCGCTGGCGGGCTACGCCGAGGTCATGTTCGTCGTCCTCAACCAGGTGGACCGGCTCCCCGGGGACGCCGCGGACCAGGTGGTGGACGATCTGCGGCGGCTGCTGGACGAGGACGGGCTGGCGCTCGGCGAACACGGGGAGCCGGGCGCGGCGGTGCTCGCGCTGTCCGCCGCGACCGGCGACGGAGTGGCGGAACTGCGCGATGCACTGGGCCAGTTCGTCATGGAACGGGGCGCGGCGGACCGGCGGCTGGCGGCGGACGTGGACGCGGCGGCCGAGCGGCTGCGGCCGGCGTATGTGACGCAGACCCGCGTCGCCCTGACCGAACGGGCCCGCGCGGAGTTCGAGGACCGGCTGGCCGACGCGGTGGGCGCGGTCGCCACCGGGCGCGCGGTGGAACGCGACTGGCTGCGGCACGCGGACCTGGCGTGCGGCTCGCCCTGGTCCCGGATGCGCAAGCGGCGGCGGGTGGCGGGGGAGGAGCGGCAGGACACCGCCATGCAGCACTCCGTGGCCGGGCAGGGCCGGCCGTACCGGACGGGAGCCGCCGGAGCGTGCACGGGGAAGCAGCCGGACGGCCGGGCGGCGGCGCGGCCGGTGGTGGAGCAGGCCGTACGGATTGTGGCGGGCGAGGCGGCGCACGGGCTGCCGGCGCCCTGGGCCCAGGCGGTGCGCGAGGCGGCGGGCCGGGGCGCGGAGAGCCTGCCGCCGGCGCTGGACAGGGTGACGGCCGATGCCGAACAGTCCCTGCGCGGCGGGTCGGCCGGCTGGCCGCGGTGGTGGACGGTGGCCGCCGCGCTCCAGGGGCTGCTGCTCGTCCTGCAGGTCGTCGGGCTGCTGTCGCTGCTGGGCATGCTGGTCGGGGTGTTCGACATGGCGGAGTGGTTCTCCGCGCTGCTGCCCGCGGTCATCGGGTCGGTGGGCGGCCCGGCGCTGGCGTGGCTGTGCCGGGTGGCGGCGCGCGGCCCGGCCCGGCGGTACGGGCAGGAGGCCGAGCGGCGGCTGCGGAGCGCGGCGGCGGGGTGCGGCCGGGCCAGGGTCCTGGAGCCGGTCGCGGCCGAGCTGCTGCGCTATCGCGAGGTGCGCGAACAGTACGCGGTGGCGTCGGGCGCGTAGCGCATTCCCCCTCCCAGGTGGCCGAGTTGTCCACAATCGGGTCGTCGTCCACAGCCTTCCGCGACGCTCGCCGATTCCGTACAGCATGGAATCGGCGCGCCGGAGAGGGCGCGCAAGAGAGCGGGGGAGACTGCGGTGAACGACACGATGGTGACGCTGGTGGGAAATGCCGCGACGGCGGTGGAGCACCGGCTGACAACGGCGGGGGTGCCGGTGGCGCGGTTCCGGCTGGCGACGACGGTCCGGCGCTACGACCGGACGCGGGAATGCTGGACGGACGGGGAGACGAGTTTCTATACGGTCCGTTCCTGGCGCGGCCTCGCCGACAATGTCGCCGCATCCGTGGCGGTCGGTGAGCCTTTGGTGGTGCAGGGGCGGTTGCGCGTACGGGAAGGTGAGCAGCCGCCCGAGCGGGGCGGACAGCGCTGGTTCTCCGCGGAGGTCGACGCCGTCGCCATCGGCCACGATCTCGCCCGCGGCACCGCCGCATTCCGCCGGGTCACACGGGTGCGTACGGATCCGTTGCCACCGCAGCAAGGGGATCCGGCCGGGGCTCCAGAGGCCGGTCCGGCCGCCGAAGTGCCCAACGCCCCCCATGAACAGACGGCCTGAGGATGCGTCAGTGGTATCGCACAAGAAGTGCCACCAGCGCCGTTGGCGCCCTTACTTGCCCCTCACTGCCCCGATAAGTCCCGGGGATTTATCGATAATGCCAGGTGGGGATGCCTGGTGTCGGTAACGATTGCGATTCGGATCGCTTATGGGATGCCATTCCCGGGGACCCGGCTGCGCCCGCTCCATAGGATCCGACGAGTACTCACGGGGGCCGACGAGTTCGGCTGTTGAGTCCTTCAGGATCTTTCCGGCGAGGCACCTTCCCCCATTCGACCGCCTCGCCCAAGAGGGGAATTTCATGCTTGCGATGAAAAGGCGGGGCGCAGCCCGTCTTGCCGCTGCGGTCGTGGCCTCCGGCCTGATCGCGGCGGGTGCGATAGCCACCGCGGGAACCGCCGCGGCGGATGACACGCCCCCCGCACAGGGAGGTGCCACCGCGACGCTCGGCGGTCTGAAGACCTTCGACCAGGCGATCGTGCACGCCGACGGGCAGGACCAGCGCGTCGGTGCGGGGCTCTTCGAGATGTCGGTCGACAACGGCGGCACGCTGCAGACGTACTGCATCGACATCCACAACCCGACCCAGCAGCAGGCGAAGTACCAGGAAGTGCCCTGGAGCGCCTCGTCGCTGCACAGCAACGGGGACGCCGGCAAGATCCGCTGGATTCTGCAGAACTCGTACCCGCAGGTGAACGACCTGGCCGCGCTCGCCTCCAAGGCCCACGCCGGGAACCTCACCGAGAACACCGCCGCGGCCGGCACCCAGGTCGCGATCTGGCGCTTCTCCGACCACGTGAAGGTCGACGCGGCCGACCCGGCGGCCGAGAAGCTCGCCGACTACCTCGAGAAGCGCGCGCAGAATCTCGCCGAGCCCAAGGCCTCGCTGACGCTGGACCCGCCGGCCGTCTCCGGCAAGTCCGGCAGCAGGCTCGGCCCGGTCACGGTCCGCACCAACGCCGACAGCGTCACGGTCTCCCCGGCCGCCGACCTGCCGTCCGGTGTGAAGGTCGTCGGCAAGGACGGCAAGCCCGTCACCAGCGCCGCCAACGGCACCCAGCTGTTCTTCGACGTGCCCAAGGGCGCCGCCGACGGCAGCACCTCGCTGACCGCCCAGGCCGCCACCAAGGTCCCGGTCGGCCGCGCCTTCACGGGTATCGGCGAGCACGCCAAGAGCCAGACGCAGATCCTGGCGGGCTCCAGCGAGTCGACGGTCTCCGCGGCCGCCACGGTCTCCTGGAAGAAGCAGGGCGCCATCCCGGCGATCACCGCCGAGAAGAACTGCGCCAAGGGCGGCGTGGACGTCACCGCCAGCAACAAGGGCGATGAGGCGTTCCGCTTCCAGCTCGCCGGCAAGGACTACGCGATCGCTCCCGGCAAGTCGCAGACGGTGACCGTGCCGGTCGCCGAGGACCAGCCGTACGAGATCACGATCAAGGGAGCGGGCGGCTTCAAGAAGACCTTCTCCGGTGTCCTGGACTGCAAGACCGCCGGCAGCGGCGGCGGCAAGCCCACCCCGCAGCCCAGCCCGGCCTCGGCCGGCGGCACCAGCGGCGGCCACGGCACCGACCTCGCCGAGACCGGTTCCAGCAACGCCACCCCGATGATCGCGGGCATCGCGGTCGCCCTGGTCCTGGTCGGCGGCGGCGCGGTCTTCTTCCTCCGTAAGAAGAAGGCCACCCAGTGACGCAGGCGGTGACGCCCCGGTGACACCGGGCGACCGCACACCGGTCACACAGTGACCGAGCGGTGCCCGGCGAACCACCCGACGGCCCCGGAGCGCGTGTTCGCTCCGGGGCCGTCGGCATACGCGTTTCCTTCCGGGTGCGGCCGTACGGCAAGATGGGTGTATCTGCCCTCGCGCGGCCACGCCGCACCATGGCCCGGGCGGCGGACCCGCACACAGACCTGATAGATCCTGAAGATCCAAAACTGCCGGACGGTTTCTCTTGGCTGAGTACATCTACACGATGCGCAAAGCGCGCAAGGCGCACGGCGACAAGGTCATCCTCGATGACGTGACGCAGAGCTTCCTGCCGGGCGCGAAGATCGGTGTCGTGGGTCCCAACGGCGCCGGTAAGTCCACGGTGCTGAAGATCATGGCCGGTCTTGAGCAGCCGTCGAACGGTGACGCGTTCCTCTCCCCGGGCTACACCGTCGGCATGCTCCTCCAGGAGCCGCCGCTGGACGAGTCCAAGACCGTGCTGCAGAACGTGCAGGACGGCGCTTCCGAGATCATGGGCAAGCTCCATCGCTTCAACGAGGTCGCCGAGCTGATGGCGACCGACTACTCCGACGCGCTGATGGAGGAGATGGGCAAGCTCCAGGAGGACCTCGACCACGCCAACGCGTGGGACCTGGACACCCAGCTCGAGCAGGCCATGGAAGCGCTGGGCTGCCCGCCCGGAGACTGGCAGGTCACCAATCTCTCCGGTGGTGAGCGCCGCCGCGTGGCGCTGTGCAAGCTGCTGCTCGAGGCGCCCGACCTGCTGCTCCTCGACGAGCCCACCAACCACCTGGACGCCGAGTCCGTGCAGTGGCTGGAGCAGCACCTCGCCAAGTACCCCGGCACCGTCGTCGCCGTCACCCACGACCGGTACTTCCTCGACCACGTCGCCCAGTGGATCTGCGAGGTCGACCGCGGCCGCCTGCACGGCTACGAGGGCAACTACTCCAAGTACCTCGAGACCAAGCAGGCCCGTCTCAAGGTCGAGGGCCAGAAGGACGCCAAGCGCGCCAAGCGCCTGAAGGAAGAACTGGAGTGGGTCCGCTCCAACGCCAAGGGGCGGCAGGCCAAGTCCAAGTCGCGACTGGCCCGTTACGAGGAAATGGCCGCCGAGGCCGACAAGATGCGGAAGCTGGACTTCGAGGAGATCCAGATCCCGCCGGGCCCGCGTCTGGGCAGTGTCGTCGTCGAGGTCGAGAAGCTGAACAAGGCCTTCGGCGAGAAGGTCCTGATCGACGACCTGAGCTTCACGCTGCCGCGTAACGGCATCGTCGGCGTGATCGGCCCGAACGGCGCCGGCAAGACCACGCTGTTCAAGATGCTCCAGGGCCTGGAGACCGCGGACTCCGGCGACATCAAGGTCGGCGAGACCGTCAAGATCTCCTACGTCGACCAGAGCCGCGAGAACATCGACCCCAAGAAGACCCTGTGGGCCGTGGTCTCCGACGAGCTGGACTACATCAACGTCGGCCATGTCGAGATGCCCTCGCGGGCGTATGTCTCCGCGTTCGGCTTCAAGGGCCCCGACCAGCAGAAGCCGGCCGGGGTGCTCTCCGGTGGTGAGCGCAACCGCCTCAACCTGGCGCTGACCCTCAAGCAGGGCGGCAACCTGCTCCTCCTCGACGAGCCGACCAACGACCTCGACGTCGAGACCCTGTCCTCGCTGGAGAACGCGCTGCTGGAGTTCCCGGGCTGCGCCGTGGTCGTCTCCCACGACCGCTGGTTCCTGGACCGCGTCGCCACGCACATCCTGGCGTACGAGGGCGAGTCCAAGTGGTTCTGGTTCGAGGGCAACTTCGAGTCGTACGAGAAGAACAAGATCGAGCGCCTCGGTGCGGAAGCGGCCCGTCCGCACCGCGCCACGTACAAGAAGCTGACCCGGGGCTGAGCAGCGTGCGACACCTCTACTCCTGCCCCCTGCGCTGGTCGGACATGGACGCGTTCGGCCACGTCAACAACGCGGTGTTCGTCCGCTACCTCGAAGAGGCGCGGATCGACTTCATGCGCCGGCTGGCGCCGGGGGACGGCAGCCCGTCGTTCACGGGCGGATCGGTGGTCGCGCGGCACGAGATCGACTACGTACGGCAACTGGTCCACCGGCACTCCCCGGTGGACATCGAGCTGTGGGTGACGAAGATCAGTGCCGCGTCGATGACGATCGCGTACGAGGTCAAGGACGAAGAAACGCTCTACCTGAGGGCCTCGACGGTCGTCGTCCCGTTCGACTTCGCGCAGGAGCGCCCCCGCCGCATCACCGCGGAGGAGAAGGCGATCCTCAAGGAGTTCCTGGACGACGCCTCGCGTCAGGAGGGGGCCGTCGCCCGATGACGGCGCTGCGTCTGGCCGATGCCGGGGAGGCGGCGGATCTCGCCGCCTTCCTGGCCCGGCTGATCCATTACGACCGCGCGGCCGCGGTACGCCTCCAGGCCGCCGGCGGGGCCCTCGCAGTCTTCGGCCGCCCGCCGTCCTTCGAGGTGCTGGCGATCCGTACGGCACGGCTCGCCGACACCGCGATCACCCTGGACATCACCGTCTCGGCGGGGGAGCTCCTCGAGGGCGTCGAGGCATCGGCGGAGGGCGTGCTGAGCGTGCCCGCCGCCGTCACCGGCCCGCCGTGGGCCGGGCTGCTGCCGCCGCGCGGCGGCTGGCAGCGGGTGCCGGGTCTGCCGGAGCCGGAGGCCCTGCTGCGCGCGGTGGCCGGCGCGGTCGCCGAATTCCGCGCCCGCGACGCGGAGCTGCCGCCCCAGCACCGCACCCGCGCCGAACGCGACCGGATCGGCCGGGAGATCTGGTCCCGCACGCTCGGCGACACCCACCTCCCGCTGCGCGCCGCGCACGCCGCCCAGTCGCTGGGCTTCCTGCGCCCCGCGCGCTCGGCGGCCTTCGCCGGCGGCGTACCGGGCGGCGCCCACACCCCGCAGCCGGGGCACCAGCAGCTGACCCTGCTCGCCGCGGCCGGCTGGCTGCGCCTGAGCACCCCCTACGGATCGATTGCCGTACGGACCGGCGGCGCGCAGGGGCAGACGGGGCTGTCGGGGATCACGGTCACGCCGGTCTGAGCGTCCGGCCGTTACCCAACTGCCGCCCGTTGCGCGGCAGTCGGGCCGTTCGGTCAGTGTTCAGTCCGCCGTGTTGATCATCGAGGCGGCGGCGTACGTGAGGTAGTTCCACAGCGTCGTCTCGTGTTCCTCGGTGAGCTCGAGGGAATCGACGGCATCGCGCATGTGCCGCAGCCAGGCGTCGTGCGCGGCCTGGTCGACGGTGAACGGGGCGTGCCGCATACGCAGCCGGGGGTGGCCGCGGCCGTCGCTGTAGGTGCGGGGGCCGCCCCAGTACTGCATCAGGAACAGTGCGAGGCGTTCCTCGGCCGGACCCAGGTCCTCCTCCGGGTACATCGGCCGCAGCAACGGGTCCTCGGCGACGCCCTCGTAGAAGCGGTGCACCAGACGCCGGAAGGTCTGCTCGCCACCGACCTGTTCGTAGAAGGTCTGCTCCTGAAGCGTGCCGCGCGGAATCTTGTTCACCCGTCCATGGTGGCAGATGCGGCGAGGGGCGTGACCCGAAAGGTCACGCCCCTATAGTGCTAGCCGCGCCTCACGGTCAGCGTCGTCCAAGCACCGACGTGCACCCGGTCGCCGTCGTGCAGCGGCACCGGTACGTACGGCTGGATCGGGTCCTCGGCGAGGTTGACTGTCGTGCCGTTGGTGGAGTTCTGGTCCACCACCGCCCAGCTGCCGTCCTGCTGCTGCACCAGCAGCGCGTGCTGGTGCGAGACGCCCGGATCCTCCGGCGGACGGCCCAGATCGACGTCCGGGGCCTCGCCGGTGCTGTTGCGGCGGCGGCCGATCGCGATCTGGCCGTTGGCGAGCGGGAGCACCTGCTCGGGGGAGTACGCGGGCAGGTTGAGCCCGGCCGCCTCCGGGCCGCTGCGGCCCATCATCGCCATGAAGTACTCGCGGTCCGGCGCGATCGCCACCACCCAGCCGTCACCGACGACCGGCGGCGGACCCTGCGGCGGCGCCGCGGGGCCCGGTCCGGGACCGCCGTTCCACTGCTGCTCGGGCGGTGGCCCCTGCTGCGGCTGCTGCTCGAACGGCGGCTGCGGCTGGGGGTCGTACGGGCCGGGCTGCTGCTGCTCGTACGGCTGCTGCTGCGGCTGCTCGAACGGCGGCTGTTGCTGCGGCTGCTCGTACGGTGCGGGCTGCTGGGGCTCGTACGGACCCGGCTGCTGCGGCGGGAACGGCGCGGGCGGCTGCTGCTGCTCGAACGGTGCCTGCGGGCCGGGGCCGGGGGCCGGCGGTGCCATCGGCGGGGCCGCGGCCTGCTGGGCGCCCGGTGGGTTCAGCGTCCAGTCGTCGCCCTGCTGCGGCGGCGGGGGGCCGGGCATGCCGGGTCCGGGCATACCGGGCGGCGGGCCGGGCTGGCCGGGGAAGCCACCGGGGCCGGGCTGGCCGGGCGGCGGGCCCTGCTGCGGCTGCGGCTGGGGGTCGTACGGGCCGGGCTGCTGCTGCTCGTACGGCGGTGGCTGCTGCGCGTACGGCTGCTGCTGCGGGTGCTGCTCGAACGGCTGCGGCGGCTGAGGCTGCTGTGGCGCGGGCGGCGGGAAGCCGTAACCGCCCTGGGTGCCGGGACCCGGAGCGGGGCCGGGGCCGGGCGCCGGCGGCGGGAAGCCG
>NZ_JBEZJZ010000081.1:0-39066 GCF_040651455.1 Streptomyces sp. NPDC048483 | reverse complement strand
CCTGGCCGCCATCGTGGCCTCCGGCACCAGGAACGCGCGGGCGATCTCGGCAGTGGTCAGGCCGCCGACCGCCCGCAGCGTCAGCGCGGTCTGGGCCGGGCCGCCGCACGCCCTCTGGGGTGCTGTGATTTTCGTATGAGAAACACCCGAACGGGCGGCATCCATGGGAGTGGGTGCCGCCCCGTTCGGCGTATGGGGCCGCTCAGAACCCGCGGGTCCGCTTCGCCGCCCGGCGGCCGGCGCCCGGCTCCTCGACCCCCGGAGCGCGCAGGAACAGCCGGGCCACCTCGCTTCCGAGGTTGACGCCGACGGCGATGGCCAGCGCGAGCGAGGCCGCCTTGATGAGCGACGAGAACCCTTCGATCAGATGGCCCTGGGCGAAGTTGAGCAGGCCGAAGTAGGTGGCACTACCGGGCAGCAGCGGGCCGATGGCCGCGGTGACGTACGGCAGCGCCGACGCGTAGCGGTAGCGGGACAGCAGCTGGCCGAACAGGCCGACCAGGCCGGCGGCGATGGCGGTGGAGGGCACCTCGTTGAAGCCGGCGGTGACCGTGAGGGCGCCGTAGACGATCCAGGCGACGCCGCCGTTTATCGTCGCGAAGGCCACGGTGTGACGTTCCTGCTGGAGCAGCACACAGAACGCCAGCGCCAGCAGCATGGATGCCATGATCTGCACCAGCGGCTGGTTGTAGAGCTTGAACGCCTGTTCCGGGTTGAGGTGCTTGAGGGCGGGGTTCAGCTGCAGCCCGACGTAGAGCACGGAGAGCACGCCGACGACGATGCCGACGACCAGGTAGCCGACTTCCAGGAGGCGGGCGGCGGCGGTGATGTAGTAACCGGTCAGGCCGTCCTGGACGCCGGCGACCAGCGCCCGCCCCGGGATCAGCGCGAACAGTCCACCGGTGATCACCGCGGAGGCCTGCACATTGGAGTGCGCCAGCCCGAAGAAGAGGCCCACGGCCGCGGGCGGCATCGCCGCGACCACGAACTGGTAGAACTCCGGCAGCCCGCGCCCGGACGCCAGCCACGCCAGCCGGTCGCCCAGCATCGAGCCGATCGCGGCCGCGAAGAACACCAGCGCCCCGCCGCCGACCAGCATCGAGGCCGCACCCGACAGCAGCCCGGACGCCAGCGTCAGGGCCCAGCTCGGGTACGGGTGGCGGTTACGGCGGATCTCGGCGAGGCCACGGTAGGCCTCCTCCAGGGTGATGCCCTCGGAGGTGATCTCGTCGACGAGCCGGAAGACCGCGGAGAGCCGGTTGTAGTCGACACCGCGGCGCCGCACCGTCCGGCTGGCCGTGACCGGGTCCTCGACCAGTGAGGGCTGGTACGAGATCGACAGCAGCGTGAAGGTGACGGTCGGCTCGACCCGCTCCAGCCCGTACGCATGCGCCACACCGAACATCGCGGCCTCGACGTCCTCGGCGCCCTCGCCACCGGCCAGCAGGATCTCGCCGATACGGAGGGTCATGTCGAGCACGCGGGGAATGGCCGGGCCGGTCTCCTCGTCGGCGCGCTCGAGCCGCTCGGGCACCGGCCGCTCATGGATCGGCATCCGCAGCATGGTGCGCATCCGGTCCTGCCAGGGCGCCTCCTTGGTGAGGCGGATGACCGGTATGCCGTGCGGCGGCGTGAAGGCCGCGCTGATGGCCGTGGCGCCGACGGGGGCGGGAAGCGGGGTCTGCCCGGTGGTGCTGCCCGGCGCCACGAACGCCGACCCCTCCTGCTCGGCCGGCGCCTCCGGCTTCAGCCCCTTCGGCAGCGCGAACTCGGAGGTCGGATGCTCGTCCTCCGGGAGCGGCGGATACGGCACCCCCAGAGGCGGTGTGAAGGCGCTGTGCGCCTCGTCCGACTGCGGTTTGAGGTCATCAGGCGTGCCCTGATCCGTGGGGCCGCTGCTGCCGTTGGTGCCGCGCTGGCCTCGCTGTGGGTCCGCCACCACTCTCTTCGCTCCTCGTACGCCTCCTACCGACCGTCAAGGACACGATGCCTTACCGCGTGCGGTCAGCACACGGGGCGGAGGTATTCGCAGAGTAATGCGGCGTGTGGCGGCGGGCACGGCGGGGCCGCCGTAGGCGGCGGCCTGTCAGCGCTTGGCGTGCCGGAGTCAGCGCTTGGCGTGCCGCCCCCGGCGCCCGTCGGCGCCGCCTGCCTGCGACCGGTCGGCGACCTGGTCGAGCACCTGTCCGGGCTCGCCCGCCAGGGCCGCCTTCTTGGACTTGCTGCGCGCGCGGAGGTACTCGATGGCGATCGGCACGACGGACACCAGCACGATCGCGATCAGAATCATCTCGATGTGCTTGTGGACGAACGCGATGTTGCCGAGCAGGGCGCCCATCACCGTCACACCCACACCCCACAGCGCACCGCCGATGAGGTTGAAGGTGAGGAAGGAGCGGTAGTTCATCCGGCTCACGCCCGCGATGATCGGCGTAAAGGTCCGCACGATCGGCACGAAGCGGGCCAGGATCAGCGACTTGGGCCCGTACTTCTCGAAGAACTCATGCGCCTTCTCCACGTTTTCCTGCTTGAACAGGCGCGAATCCGGGCGCTTGAAGAGCGAGGGCCCGACCTTGCGGCCGAAGAGATAGCCCACCTGGTCACCGAGCACCGCGGCAAGGAAGATCAGCCCGCACACCATCCACAGCGGCCAGTCCAACTTGCCCGCCGTCACCAGCAGACCGGTGGTGAACAGCAGGGCGTCACCCGGCAGGAAGAAGCCGATCAGCAGGCCGGACTCCGCGAAGACGATGACCAGGATGCCGATCAGACCGAAGGCGTTGATCAGATAGTCCGGGTCCAGCCATTGGGGGCCGAGCGCGAGAGTATTCACGGGGTGAAGGCTCCAGGGTCGAGGGCGCCGGATCGTGCGGTGCGACGGGGATGCAGGCGCTGTGTGCGGCCCAAAGCTATCAACGCTCCGTGCCCGGCCATGGTTCCAGTCACGGCTTCCGGCCCCGCTCCGGCCGGGCCCCGCTCCCGCTCCCGTCGGGCCCCGGCCACCGCCCTCTGGCTGGCAGCACCTCCCCCGCCGGGTGATCCTGGCCACAAGAAGCCGGCGGAATGCACGGGAGGTGCACCCCTTATGGGCATCGAGGAGTACGGCGGCGGACAGCACTCCCAGTCCGACGTCCTGGTGGTCACCACGAACGACGTTCCTGGGTTCCACGTGGACCGCGTCATCGGCGAGGTCTTCGGCCTGACGGTGCGCTCCCGCCACCTGGGCAGCCAGATCGGCGCCGGCCTGAAGTCGATGATCGGCGGCGAGCTGCGGGGCCTGACCAAGACCCTCGTCGAGACCCGTAATCAGGCGATGGACCGGCTGATCGAGCAGGCCCGCTCCCGCGGCGCCAACGGCGTCCTGATGTTCCGCTTCGACGTCACGGAGGCGGCGGACGTGGGGACGGAAGTGTGCGCCTACGGGACGGCCGTGGTGCTGGCCCCCCTGAGCTGAGCCCCCCCTGGCCCCGAAGCCGGGCCCGCAGGCGCACACTCCCCTTGCCCGTCAGCTGTTCCGCTTGTCCGTCAGCTGTGCCGCGCGGTATTCGCCAGAATCGCGTCCCGCATATAAACGGCGAGCCCGGAGCGAATCTTCTCGAACGTGGCCGTGAACCGCTCATCGTCCACATACATCTTTCCCAGGCAGCTGTGGAACTCGTGCGTGCAGTCGTAGTAGGCCCCGCACATGAATTGCCGGTGCTCCTCCGCCACGTCCATCGCCGCCTCGGAATCCGCGGCCGTCCCCTGCGCCAGCAGGTCCGCCATCTTCTGGTGAATGGCGTCGAACTCCCGCGTGAGCCGCTTCCAGTCCTCCTTGGTGTACGAGGCCGTCCGCCGCTGCGATTCCTTGTACGCGTCGGTGTTGCCCCACCGCTCCTTGACCTCGTCCTCGTACACATCCGGGTCGAAGTCCCCGAAGACCTCGAACTTCTCCTCCGGGGTCAGCCGTACGTTCATCCTGCGTGCCTCCATCGCTCGTTCGACGGCGGCGGCCATTTCCTGGAGCTTTCCGATCCGCACGCTCAGCAAATCGTGCTGACGCCGCAGGTGTTCCCGCGGATCCACATCCGGATCGTCCAGGAGGACCGCGATCTCCTCCAGCGGAAAGCCGAGTTCCCGGTAGAACAGAATCTGTTGCAGCCGGTCGAGATCGGCATCGCCGTAGCGACGGTGCCCCGCGTGATTGCGCTCACTGGGCACCAGCAGCCCGATCTCGTCGTAGTGGTGCAAGGTCCGCACCGTAATCCCGGCGAATCCCGCGACCTGCCCCACCGAATAACTCACTTCCGCGCCTTCCCGCCATCGTCTTTGTCTCGGTACGCACTCCACGATGAGTCCTCACGTCACGTGAGGTGCAAGCCCGGATCCTGAAATGAGGATGAACGCGCCGTCCGACGGTGACATCCTCCCCCCATGCTGGGAATAACGGACCTGTCCACCTATCTGGTGGGCCTCGCGCTGATCATCCTTCTGCCCGGACCGAACTCGCTGTACGTCGTCTCGGTGGCGGCCCGGCGCGGCCCGCGGGTGGCGTACCGCGCCGCGCTCGGCGTGCTCTGCGGCGACGCCGTACTGATGACCCTGTCGGCCGGCGGGGTGGCCTCGCTCCTCCAGACCACCCCGGTCCTCTTCGCCATCGTGAAATTCGCCGGCGCCGGATATCTGACCTGGCTGGCGGTCGGCATGCTCCGCGGCGCCTGGTCCCTGTGGCGCGGCCGCGCGGCCCGCCGGGCGGAGCAGGCGGAGCAGGCGGAGAAGCACGCGGAACCCAAGGAGACCGTCGAGCGCCCGTACCGCCGGGCCCTCGTGATCAGCCTCCTCAACCCGAAGGCGATCCTCTTCTTCATCTCCTTCTTCGTGCAGTTCGTGGACCCGGCCTACGCCCACCCGGTCCTCTCGTTCGTCACCCTCGGCGCCTGGGCCCAGCTCTTCAGCTTCACGTACCTGTCCGTGCTGATCTTCAGCGGTACGTTCCTGGCGGCCACCTTCCGCCGCCGCCGCAAGCTGACGGCCGGCCTGTCGGCGGGCGCCGGGGCGGCGTTCCTCGGCTTCGCCGCCAAGCTGTCGCTGGCCAGCGCCAGCAGTTAGAGCCCGTTGGCCAGGGCCCGTCGTGCCGGGGGCGGGGGGCCGGGGAGTGCCGGCGGCAGTCGAAGATCGACGTCCGATTCCCGCCAGCACAATCCGGCCCCATTGGTCACGCTGGCCACATGACGCACGTATCGCATCCATCGCCTTCACACCCTTCACCGCCTTCATCCCCGACGGACTCGGTGTCCGTCCTCACCGGCATGTACGCGGCCGAGGCGGAGTACCTGGCCGCCGGAGGTCCGGGCAAGGCCTCGTTCGACCTGCTGGCCCCGTACTTCGCGCCCGACGTCGTACTCCACCAAGCCGATGCTCTGCCCTACGGCGGAACCTGGCGCGGCCACGCGGGCATGACGCGCTTCTTCCTCGCCATGAGCCGGACATGGGAAGCGTTCGACATGGTGGAGCAGGAATTTCTCGCCACCGGCGAGACCGCGGTGGTGCTCACCCAGGTCCGCGCTCGCGCCCGTGCCACCGGCCGCGAACTCGCCTTCCCGATCTTGCAGACGATCACGGTCAAGGACGGCCGGATAGCCGAGATCCGACCGTTCTACTGGGACACCCAGGCCATTGCCGACGCCTGCGCCGGTCGTTAGCACCGGTCGTCAGCGACGCCCGCCGCCACCGGACGACCACCTGTTGAGCCGCCGGACGTTCTCCGTCAGCTCCGCACGCCGTGCGTGGCGCGCCCGTAGCGCATCCCATTCGTCGGGGCTGAGCACATAGGGCCGTACGGCGCGGCTGTCCGCGCTGCACAGCACGAGCAGCACGGGCGGGACGCGGCGCACGCGGACGAGGCGGCGCTGCGTTGCCGGCACCGCCGTGCGCAAAGTCGTGGCGGTGGTCGGCCCGTTCAGCCTCGGGATGGGCCTGTACGACCTCGATCACCCGGAGACCAGCGACAGCTGCTTCCTGAGCGGCCGCGAGGACCGTCCCTGACCTGGGCAAGCAGGCCAAGCGCTGTCCGTCGGGCCCGACGCAGGCTGCGCAGCGCGGATACGGCGCGACCTTCCGCACCCGCAGACAGATCAGGAACCCTGCGGCACCGGCCCATGCCAGCGCCGACGCCGCAGCGGTTCCACGGTCCCGCTCCCTCGCCCGAAAACGTCCTTCTCCTGTCGCCCAGGCTCCTCGTCGTCCCTACAAGGGCAGCGGCGCCGCCTCCGATGACCACTGGGCCAGGTAGGTGGCAGGCCGTCAGCGGCGGACGCTCTGGCCTCCTCGGCCTGGTCAGATGCCGTATTGAGGCGACAGCCCCACATGAGTGACACAGCGCATGTCTGTGCGGGGATACGGGCAATCCTCACATGATTCACCTGTCACCAGAGAAGGGCTGATCATGCGCCGTACCCCTGCCGCCGTCCTCGGAGCCGCCGCGCTCCTCGCCGCCCTCGCTACACCCGCGAGCGCGAACCCACGCCCCCAAGGGGAAGAGCAGACCGACGAGAGCGTCATGCTGCCGGTCGGAGATTTCGTTTATGAACTCGGCGAGGGTGTGGGTCTCTGGCGTGACAACAGCGTTGGCGCGGGGCCGGCGAAAATGTCCGAGCCGCACAGACGGTCCGCGGCCAAGTAGTCGGCGCGGGCCCGGACGCCGGCCGCGGCCAGGGACGTAGGAGCCGTCCACGTCTCCGTAGGGAATGCTTCGCGGTCGTCGGCGCCGTGGTCGTCGGCGTCCTCGCCGATGGGGAAGAGGTACGTCCATGCCCTCGCCACCCCCGCCTGCGGCTCCACCCCCGCCCCCGCAGGTGCACGTAGCCGTCATCTACTACTCCTCGACCGGCACCGTCGCCGAGCTCGCCCGGGTGATCGCGGACACCGCCGAGCACGAGGGGGCCGAGGTGCGGCTGCGGCGGGCCGCGGAGCTGGCGCCGCAGGTGGCCATCGAGGCGAATCCGGCGTGGGCGGCGAACGTGAAGGCGACGGCGGACATCCTGGAGGCGACGGCGGAGGACATGCTCTGGGCGGATGCGGTGATCTTCGGTACGCCCACCCGCTTCGGCAATGTGACGTCGCAGCTCAAGCAGTACCTGGACACCCTGGGCGGCCACTGGCACCAGGGCCATCTGGCCGACAAGGTCTACAGCGGATTCACCGCGTCCGCGACCAAACACGGCGGCCAGGAATCCACCCTCCTCGCGCTCTACCAGACCATCCACCACTTCGGCGGCATCCTTGTCGCGCCCGGTTACACCGACCCGGCGAAGTTCGCCGACGGAAATCCGTACGGCACCTCGCACGTCGGCGGCCCGGACACCCCCGTCGATGACGAGGCCCGTACCGCCGCCCGTATCCAGGCGCGCCGCGTCGTGAAATTCGCCAGAGCCATCAAGTACGGCCTTCTCCTGGCCAGTTGACGGACAGGGACAGCGGACGAGCAACGGCGGAACGACGGACGGAACGACGGACCATGACCCTCCACAAAGGCGCATCCGACATCGACCGGCAGAGCACCGTCCACCACCCGGTCAACCCCTTCTACGGCGAGGCCGACCCGGTGTCGGGTCTGACCACCTCGCCGCCGCGGCACACGCTGCCCGACGGGCCGATCTCCCCGCACACCGCCTACCAGTTCGTCCACGACGAGCTGATGCTGGACGGCAATTCCCGGCTCAACCTGGCGACCTTCGTCACCACCTGGATGGAGCCGCAGGCCGGCGTCCTGATGGCCGAGTGCCGGGACAAGAACATGATCGACAAGGACGAGTACCCGCGCACCGCGGAGCTGGAGAAACGGTGCGTGGCGATGCTCGCCGACCTGTGGCACGCACCCGACCCGTCCGCCACCGTCGGCTGCTCGACCACCGGGTCGAGCGAGGCGTGCATGCTGGCCGGGATGGCCCTGAAACGGCGCTGGATGCGGCGCAACCAGGACCGCTATCCGGGTACTGCCCGGCCCAACCTCGTCATGGGCGCCAACGTCCAGGTCTGCTGGGAGAAGTTCTGCACCTTCTGGGAGGTCGAGGCGCGCCAGGTCCCCATGGAGGGCGACCGCTTCCACCTCGACGCGGAGACCGCCGTCGAGCTCTGCGACGAGAACACGATCGGCGTCGTCGCCATCCTCGGCTCGACCTTCGACGGGTCGTACGAGCCGGTGGCCGACATCTGCGCCGCCCTCGACGAGCTCCAGGAGCGCAAGGGCTGGGACATCCCCGTCCACGTGGACGGCGCGTCCGGGGCCATGATCGCGCCGTTCCTCGACCCGGACCTGGAGTGGGACTTCCGGCTGCCGCGGGTCGCCTCCATCAACACCTCCGGGCACAAGTACGGCCTGGTCTTCCCCGGTGTCGGCTGGGCGCTGTGGCGCGACCAGGAGGCGCTGCCCGAGGAGCTGGTCTTCCGCGTCAACTACCTGGGCGGCGACATGCCGACCTTCGCCCTCAACTTCTCCCGGCCCGGCGCCCAGGTCGCCGCCCAGTACTACACGTTCCTGCGGCTGGGCCGGGCCGGCTACTCCGCCGTACAGCAGGCGACCCGCGACGTGGCCCGCTCGATGGCCGGACGGATCGATGCGCTGGGCGACTTCCGCCTCCTCACCCGCGGCGACGAACTGCCGGTCTTCGCCTTCACGACCGCCGACGACGTGAAGAGCTTCGACGTGTTCGACGTGTCCCGGAGGATGAAGGAACGCGGCTGGCTGGTCCCCGCGTACATCTTCCCCCCGAACCGCGAGGACCTCTCCGTCCTACGGGTCGTCTGCCGCAACGGCTTCTCCCACGACCTCGCCGATATGTTCCTCGCCGACCTGGAGCAGCTGCTGCACGAACTGCGGGAACAGCCGGGTCCGTTGCGGCGGCCGGAGAGCGTGGCGACGGCCTTTCACCACTGAGGCCTGCCAAAGGCCGAGGCCGAGTTCCCCCGGCCCGCCCCGCCCCCGTTCACCTCACCGCCCCAACCCCCCAAACCGCCGCACCGCCAACGGGAAGAACACCACCAACAGCGCCACCGGCCACCCCACCGCCAGCAGCTCGGCATGCTCGGCGGCCCAACTGTCGCCCACAAAGCGGGTGTTGGCGAACAGTTCCCGTACCGCGCTCGCCGTCGCCGACATCGGGTTCCACTCCGCGACGGCCCCCAGCCACCCCGGCATCTTCTCGGCCGGGACAAAGGCATTGGAGAGGAAGCCGACCGGCCAGACCAGGATCTGCACGGCCTGCACCATCTCCGGCTTGCCCGCCAGCAGCCCCAGATAGATCCCGATCCACAGCATCGCGAACCGCAGCAGAAGCAGCAGCCCCACCGCATACAGCGCGCCACCGAGCCCGCCGTGCCAGCGCCAGCCCATCGCCAGCCCGACACCGATCATCACCAGCAGGCTCAGCGCCGACTGCAGCATGTCCAGGACGCTCCGGCCGACCAGCACCGCCGACGACGCCATCGGCATCGAAAGGAACCTGTCGATCACGCCCTTGCCCAGGTCCCGGGTGACCGCGATCATCGTCGACTCGAGCCCGAACGCCATGGTCAGCGCGAACATCCCGGGGACCAGATACTCCGCATAGCTGCCACCGCCCGGCACGGCCATCCCGCCGCCCAGGAAGTACGCGAACATCAGCAACAGCATCACCGGGAAGACCAGGCCGACCGCGACCTGCCCCGGCTGCCGCGCCCAGTGCGCCAGCCCCCGCCGCGTCATCGTCCAGGAATCGACAACCGCCCACGCCACACCGCTCATACGGCCGCGCCCTCCTTGTCCCCCGTCGTGTCCCCCGTCAGCCGCAGAAACACCTCGTCCAGCGTCGGCCGCCGCACCGCGATGTCCGCGGCCGCGATTCCCGCCCCGTCCAGCACCCGTACCGCCTCCGTCAGCGCGGCCATCCGGTCCGTTACGGGCGCGCTCAGCCGCCGCTCGTCGGCGGCCACGGCGAGCGTGCCGCCGCCGGCGACCACGGACGGCAGAAGTCCCAACAGCTGCTCCGCCGCGTCCAGTTGCCGGCCGTCCCGTACCACCACATCCAGCCGGTCGCCCCCGATCGCGCTCTTCAGCTCGTCCGGCGTACCGTCCGCGACCACCCGACCCCCGTCCACCACCGAAATCCGGTCCGCGAGCTGGTCGGCCTCCTCCAGGTACTGCGTGGTCAGCAGCACCGTCGTACCGTCGTCCACCAACGACCGCACCGCGTGCCACACCTCCGTCCGGCCGCGCGGATCCAGCCCCGTCGTCGGCTCGTCCAGGAAGAGGATCCGCGGCGCCAGGACGAGACTGGCCGCCAGGTCGAGGCGGCGCCGCATCCCGCCGCTGTATCTGCCCACCGCCTTCCGCCCCGTATCGGCCAGCCCGAACCGCTCCAGCAGCTCGTCCGCCCGCTCCCCCGCCCGGCGTGCCCCCAGGTGGAACAGCCGCCCGAACATCTCCAGGTTCTGCCGCCCGCTCAGCTCCTCGTCGACGGCGGCGTGCTGGCCCAGCAGCCCGATCCGCCGCCGCACCTCGTCCGGCTGCCGCAGCACGTCGTAGCCGGCCACCTCGGCCCGGCCGCCGTCGTGCCGCAGAAGGGTGGACAGGATCCGTACGAGGGTGGTCTTGCCGGCGCCGTTCGGGCCGAGGACGGCGTGCACGGTGCCGTGCGCGAGGGTCAGGTCCAGGCCGTCCAGGGCCGCCTTGGTGCCGTAGGTCTTGTGCAGGTCTTCGACAACGATCGCAGGATTCGCGGGATCGCGGTCCGTCACGGCATCTCCTCCCCAAGAGGCATAGTCAAGTTTGACTACTTGTGCGCGAAGGTAACTCCGACCGCTACATTAGTCAAACTTGATTAACCCTCGTGCTCGGCAGGCGCCCGCTGCGACGGCTCGGCCCGCACCGGCCCCTCCGACTCCCCCGACCGCCAGTCCCCCCGCTGCGCACCGCCCGCCGCATACGGGTTCTCCTGGCCCTCCGCCAGCACCCCCACGAACGGCTCGCCCTCCCCCGCGAAGACATACGCCCCGCCCTCGATCCGCTCGATCAGCCCCCGGGTCCACTCCGCGCCGCTGTCCGCGGAGCACACCCACAGGTTCATGATCTCGCCGATATGGCCGAGCTGACCGGGTCCGTCCTCGGGGGTGTAGTACTCCGTGACCGTGCTCCGCCACTTCTCCAGCCCCCGCACCCGCTCCTTGAGCAGGGCCACCGCCTCGTCGCGCGGCAGATCGAGGAGAAAGCCGATGCCTGAGCTCAGCACATCGGCCTTCTGATCGTGCTGCGAGAGCGCCGCGCGCAGCAGCGCGAAGAACTCCGCCTCGCCGGCCCCGGTCAGCTCGTATTCCGTACGGGGCGGGCCGCCGGCCGTACTGGGCGCGATGTCATGGGCGACCAGCAGCCCTTGCTTCGCCATCTGCTTGAGCGCGTGATAGATCGAGCCCGGCTTGGCGTTGGACCACTCATGCGCGCCCCAGTACTCCAGGTCGTTGCGCACCTGATAGCCGTGCGCCCGCCCGTGCTGCCGCACCGCACCCAACACCAACAGCCGGATCGCCGACATCGTCTTCTCAACCCCTTACGCGCCTACGCCGCAAGCCTAGACGGGGCCCCGGCGCTACCCCTCGTGCGCCGTCCGCTCCTCGTCCACCAGCTCAAAGGCCGTCTTGCCGTCGACGGACTCGCGGACGATGTCGGCGTGACCGGCGTGCCGGGCGGTCTCCTCGATCAGGTGGAGCAGCAGCCAGCGCATCGAACGCCGGGCATTCGGCGGGGACCAGGGCGCCACCGGCAGCGGGAAGGTGTCGTCCAGGCTCGGCAGGGCGCGGATGAACTCCTCGGTCTGCGCCGCGGCCTTGTCCCAGTAGGCCAGCACCCCGGCCAGCGTCTCGCCGTCCTCCAGCTGGAAGGACAGGTGCCAGGTCTCCTGGGTCCGCTCGACGGACGGCGGCAGCTCCTGAGCCCACTCGACCCAGCGCTGCTCGACCTCCGCGACATGCTTGACCAGCCCGCCCAGCGACAGCTCGCTGGCGCTCGGCCGCCCGGTGACCTGCGCCTCGGTCAGCCCGAGGACCGCGCGCCGCAGGCCGCCGCGCTGCGCCTCCAGGAAGGCCAGCAGCGCGCCGCGCTCGTCACCAGGAGCCTCGGCAGAAACAGCAGTGGGCATAACAGCCGCCTTTCATGGCATGCACCGACGGACGGCCCTGCGCCGCCCGCCTTCCGACACACCTCACTCTACGAACCAATGCGGACAGGAGCTGTCCGCATTCCGCAGGAATCCGTCACCGGAGCACATCGGAACGGGAACGCTCAGGAGGAAGCGCTCAGGACAGGAACGTTCGGCTAGGGACGCTCAGAACGGGAACCGCGACCGCCCGTGCTGAATGGAAATCCACTTCGTCGTGGTGAACGCCTCCACCATCGCGTCGCCGTTCAGCCGCCCCACCCCGGAGCTCTTCTCGCCTCCGAAGGGCACAATCGGCTCGTCGTGCACCGTGCCGTCGTTGATGTGGATCATCCCGGTGTCGATGCGCTTGGCGAACCGCACGCCGCGCTCGATGTCCCCAGTGTGCACGGCGCCGCTGAGCCCGTACGGCGTGGCGTTGGTGAGCCGTACGGCCTCGTCGTCACCGTCGAACGGGATCAGCAGCACGACCGGGCCGAAGATCTCCTGGGTGAGCAGCGGGGAGTCGTCCGGCAGACCGCTGAGCACGCTCGGCGCGACGAGGGTGCCGCGCGTCTCGCCCTGGAGGAGGGCCGAGGCGCCGTCGGCGACGGCCCGGTCCACCAGCGCGGAGATGGCCTCGGCCTGGCCCTCGTTGATCAGCGGGCCGATGTGCGTCGCCGGATCCGTCGGGTCGCCCACCTTCAGGGACGCGACCTTCGCGACGAACTTCTCGGTGAACTCCCGCTCCACGGCGCGGTCCACGAGCACACGGTTGGCGGCCATACAGACCTGGCCCTGGTGGACGAAGCGGCTGAAGACGGCGGCGTCCACGGCGTAGTCGAGATCGGCGTCGTCGAGGACGACCAGCGCGCTGTTACCGCCCAGCTCCAGCACCGCGTGCTTGAAGTTCGCGGCGGCGACCGTCGCGACATGGCGGCCGACCTTCTCCGAGCCGGTGAAGGAGATGGTCTTGGGCACCGGGTGCTCGATCAGCGCATCGCCGATCTCCGCGATGTCGGTGACGACGACATTGAGGAGCCCGGCCGGCAGCCCGGCCTCCTCGAAGATCTTGGCGACCAGTCCGCCGCCGCAGATCGGGGTGTTCTGGTGCGGCTTGAGGACGACGGCGTTGCCCAGCGCGAGGGCCGGGGCAACGGACTTGACGGAGAGGAGGAAGGGGAAGTTGAAGGGGGAGATGACGGCCACGACGCCGACCGGGAGGCGGTAAAGGCGGTTTTCCTTGCCGTCGATCGGCGAGGGCAGGATCCGCCCCTCGGCACGCAGCGCCAGCTGCATCGCCTCGCGCAGGAATTCCCGTACGAGATGCAGCTCGAAGCCCACCTTGGCCAGCGTGCCGCCGACCTCCGCGGCGATCGCCGCGCCCAGCTCTTCCTCACGTTCGTCGATGATCCGCAGCGCCCGCTCGAAGACCAGCCGCCGGGTGTACGGATTGGTGGCGCCCCATTCCCGCTGTGCGCGCTCGGCGGCGCGGTAGGCCTGGTCGATCTCCTCGACCGTGGCGACGGTTATGGAGGACAGCTTTTCGCCGTTGTACGGATTGAAATCGACGATGTCCCAAGAGCCGCTGCCCGAGCGCCACTCGCCGTCGATGAACTGATACGCCAACTCGTCGAAGTAGGACATGCCATCCCGATCTGGAGAACAGGGCGCTCAGGGCGCCGCATTGGGGGGTGCTGACTCCTGATGGTTTTTCATCCTACCCACGCGTCACATGAGTTGGAGTAGACCACGCAACAGGTCCCTGCTCTCGGCCGGATTCGGCCCCTCCTCCTGGAGGCGGTCCATCGCCCGCGCGTACTGCGCCACTTCCTCGGGCTTGTCCACGTACAGCGCGCTGGTCAGCTGTTCCAGATAGACGATGTCCGGCAGACCCGACTCCGGGAAGCCGAGCATGGTGAACGCACCGCTCTCGGCGGCATGCCCGCCGAAGCTGAAAGGCATCACCTGAAGGCGCACATTCGGCCGCTCGGACATCTCGATCAGATGCCTCAACTGGTCCCGCATGACCTCGCGTTCACCATAAGGACGGCGCAGCGCCGCCTCGTCCAGCACACAGTGGAATTCCGCGGGGCGCTCGGCCACCAGCAACTTCTGGCGCTCCAGCCGCAGCGCGACCCGGCGCTCTATATCGGGGGTACCGGCGCCGGGCATACCGCTCTTGACGACGGCATGCGCATAGCCCTCCGTCTGCAACAGCCCGTGCACGAACTGGACTTCGTAGTTGCGGATGAGGGAAGTCGAACCCTCCAGGCCGACATAGGTCTGGAACCATCCGGGCAGTACATCGGTGTAACTGTGCCACCAGCCCGTGGCGTTGGCCTCCCGCGCGAGCGAAAGCAGCGCCTCGCGCTCCTGCTCGTCCCCGACCCCGTACAGCGAGAGCAGATCCTCCACGTCCCGCGCCTTGAAGCTGACCCGCCCCAATTCCATCCGGCTGATCTTGGATTCGGACGCCCGGATCGAGTAGCCGGCCGCCTCACGGGTTATGCCGCGCGATTCACGAAGCCTGCGGAGCTGCGCCCCCAGCAGGATGCGCCGCACCACCGAACCGCTCGACTCGCTTGCCGACTCACTTGCGGACACCTTCAGACCCTCCTGTGACCCCGCCCGTCCAATGGTGCGCCGCAGTCTGCCACGTTCGCGCTTCGTTGAGTGCTCGGGCGGTTACTGATATGTGACTTCCCCTCAAGCCCTCCATAAGAAGACGCACGAAGACGGGGGGAAAAATCACGGCGAATCATCGTGGCCCTACGCAATTACGGCGTGTGCACGTGCATTTGCCCTTGCATCTGTCGTGGTCATTGGGAACCATAGGTGTCGCACGCATGCACGCTCGTGAAAGATCCGCCGGATCCGGCTGCCCGGCCAGGATCATGACGTCCGCGAACGCCAGGAGTGCCTCGCATGGGGACCAGGGTTTTGACCGTGCTCGAGCCGTTATGGCAGGGCCTTCCTCCCGTCGACCCCTTGTCCGTCTCCGGATCCGTGTCCTGCACGCTCCCGCCGCGGTACGAATCGGTCGGCGGTGCACGGAAGTTCACCCGCGAAACGCTGCAGGACTGGGACCTGGACGAGCTCTTCGACGGGGTCGCCCTGGTGGTCTCCGAACTCGTCACCAACGCCCTGCGGCATGCGGTCCTCGCCACGGAACCGCTCGCCTCTGAGCCCCGCGTACCGGAACCCCGTATGCCGGAACCGGCCGGCGCCGCCGCGCCCGCCCGGCTCCACCTGATGCGCTGGTCCTCGCGGCTGATCTGCGCCGTACGCGACCCCAGCGACGCCTCACCGGTCGCCGGGGAGGCCGACTCGGCCGCGGAATCGGGACGCGGGCTCTACCTCGTGGAGTCCTTCAGCGACAGCTGGGGCTGGCACCGGCTGACCGGCGCGATGCGCGGCAAGATCGTATGGGCGCAGTTCCGGCTGCCGTAGCGCCCACGGGTACGCACGCCCACGGAGCACCCAAGGCCCTGCCCGGCGGATCGGCCGCCCGGACAGGGCCTTCGTCGGCTCAGTCGCGTACGAGGTGATCGAACTCCCCGGCCTTGACGCCGAGCAGCATCGCCTCGACCTCGGCCGGGGTGTAGATGAGTGCCGGTCCGTCCGGGAAGCGGGAGTTGCGCACCGCGATCTCGCCGCCGGGCAGCTTGGCGAATTCCACGCACGAGCCCTGGGAATTGCTGTGCCGGCTCTTCTGCCAGGCCACATCACGGAGCTCCGTTGCGGCCATGCCGTTGTATGCGTGGGGCACAGGGCTCTCCCAGTGAGAAAGGGTGTCAACTGCCCGGGATCATAGCTGTGTTCACATGCGGATGCATGCGCAGATGCACGTGCACGACGGCGCGTGCCGCCGGTCACAGCTCGTCGAGCGCCTTCCCCCAACGTTCCGCCGCAATCGACCGCCGGCCGCCGCCCGTGATCCGGTGCGCCTGCACCTGGTACGGGTCGTCGGGGTCGAACCCCTCATGAACGAGGAAAAGACGGGTGCCGCGGCCTTCGGGTTCCAGGGTCCAGGTGATCGTCCAGTCGGCCAGGCTGCCCTGCCCCTCGTCGGCGTCCCGCCACCGCAGCCGCAGCATCCTCCCCCAAGCCCTTAAGGAGCAGGGGGGACCCTCACGCCTCGAAGGCCGGCACCTCGGCGATGACGGTTCCGCAGAAGTTGGTGTTGAGCCGCGGCAGCGTCGTCATCTCGTAGCGGTGGCCGACCGCCGGCCGGAAGTCGCCGGGCATCATCCACTGGGCGATCAGCTCGGGTCCGGTCAGCGCCCGCCAGACCTTGGCGGGAGGGTGCGGAAGGAACTGCGCGAGGCGGATCGTCGTCGCCTCCGCCGGGTCGCCCTCGGGGGCCTCGAAGGCCTGGGAGTTCATTGCGCCTCTTCGTCGGGAATGCGGTCGAGCAGCCCCCCCGGGCCCGCGAGTTTCGCGCGCCAGAACCGCTCGTGGGGAGGGAGAGAACCAGTCCTGCACCTCGGTATGCGTGCGGTGGGCGGGACGGGCCGCGGCCGGTCCGCGGTCAGCGCTACGAGACGGGGGCGAGGAGCTGATCGAAGGCAGGCGGCGGCGCCATCCCCCAGGCGGCGTCGAGGTCGTGGTGGAGGGCGACGCTGCCGGGCACGGAGCGCAGCAGCCGCTCCACGGCGGCCCCCCGCGCCTGCGCATGCAGGCCGCCCACCAGCACGACCTTGAGCGGCCCCCTCAGCGGACCCGGCCCTTGCCGTAACGGCGCTCGAACCGCTCGACACGGCCCGCGGTGTCCAGCACCTTGGCGGTGCCCGTGTAGAAGGGGTGGCTCGCCGAGGAGATCTCGACGTCGATGACGGGGTAGGTGTTGCCGTCCTCCCACTCGACGGTCTTCTCACTGGTGGCCGTCGAGCGGGTCAGGAAGGCGTGGCCGGCGGCCCGGTCGCGGAAGACGACCGGCCCGTAGGCGGGGTGGATTCCAGGCTTCATCGCTGTCCTCAGCGCTCCTCTCGGAAGGTCACATGCCGGCCGATGACCGGGTCGTATTTGCGCAGTTCCAGGCGGTCGGGGTGGGTGACGACCGGGCGTAGTTCGTTGCGGGCCATGCCAGGCAGTATACGCAAATGAATTCCATTTTCAATAAGCTCCTGCCAGGGGCTCCGACCACCGGAGGGACCGCACCGTGTCCGCCCACTGCCAGATGACCGGCCGCAAGCCGGGCTTCGGCAACACCGTGTCCCACTCGCACCGCCGCACCGCGCGCCGCTTCGACCCCAACATCCAGCGCAAGCGCTACTGGCTGGCGAGCGAGGGCCGCCACATCCGGCTCACGCTGAGCGCCAAGGGCATCAGGACCGTCGACACCATCGGGATCGAGGCGGCCGTCGCCCGGATCCGCGCCCGGGGGGAGAAGGTCTGATGGCCAAGCAGAGCAAGATCGCCAAGAACGGGAGGAGGCGCGCGACGGTCGCCCGCTACGCGGCCCGGCGCGCGCTCCTCAAGGCCGTCATCCGCAATCCGCGGACCCCACAGGAGGAGCACTCCGCCGCCGGGCGCGAGCTCCCCCGTCGGCCGCGGGACGCCAGTGCCACCCGGGTCCGTCACCGCGACAGCGTCGACGGCCGCCCGCGCGGCCGCTTCCGCGCCTTCGGCCTCTCCCGCGCACCGCTGCGCGTACAGGCCCACGCGGGCCACCTGCCGGGTGTCCGCAAGTCCAGCTGGTAGGCGCCCGCCGGCCGCCCGGTCCGGGGCTCGACCCCGGCACCGGGCGGCCGGGACCGTTCGGGTAATACTGGACAGACCGCCCCCGGGCACCGCCACCCGCCATCCGACGAAAGCGAGCGCCCCCATGCTCCGCAACGCCTTCGAGCCCTGGCACCTCATCCTGATCATCGCGGCCCTCGTACTGCTCTTCGGCTCGAAGAAGCTGCCCGGCATGGCACGCGGCGTCGGCCGCTCGATGCGCATCCTCAAGTCCGAGGCCAAGGGCCTCAAGGACGAACGCCCGGCAGACGCACCGCACGCGGAGTCGGCCCCCGGCCACTGACCGGGCGCGGTCCCCAGACAGGGCCTAGCTGTCGCCGCCCTCGTCGATCAGCCGCCGCACCTCGCGGTCGACCAGCCCCAGCCGGGCCTCGGCCACCAACGGCACCGCGCGCCGCTGCCGGCGCGCCTCGGCCGGATCGATGTCCACGGTCACCAGCGCGGTCTCCCACTTCGGCGCCTGCGCCACGACCATCCCCCGCGGATCCACCACCCGCGAGCCACCCCAGAACGCAGCACCGTGCTCGTTGCCCACCCGGTTGACGAACACCACCCAGCACTGGAGCATCCGCGCCGTATAGGACAGCAGGGTGTCCCAGTACACGCCGGTGTCCATCGCCTCCGGGTCCAGGCTCGCCGCACTGTTGGTCGGTACGAACAGCACCTCGGCTCCGTCCTGCACCGCCAGCCACGGCAGCACCGGCTGCCATGCGTCATTGCACACCAGCATGGCCCCCCGCCCGCCGCTCGCCGACTTCGTCAGGTCGTACGCGCGCAGCAACTGCCCCGGACTGACATGCTTGCGCTCCTCCCAGGCCAGGTAGTTGGGCAGATAGAGCTTGCGGTGCGCGTGCAGCAGCGCACCTTCCGCATAATGCGCCGCGGTGTTGTACGCCCGCAGGCTGGTGTGCTCATGGAAGCCGACCAGCACATCGGGCCCGAGCAGGCTCAGCTCCAGCAGCCGGGGATCACGCGCCTCGATGGCGGCGTCCCGCTTGAGCGCGCCCAAGTGATAGCCGTGCAGGCTCAGTTCGGGAAAGACGACGAGATCGGCGCCCTGCTCCGCCGCCTCCGCGATCTGCTCGCGCGCGTGGTCGAGATTCTCCGGCACCTCACCCAGCACGCAGTCCGTCTGCGCCAGTGCGATACGCATGGCCCACACCTCACCGATCAGTCGGCTTTGCGGCTTTTAGATAATTTTGCCAGGTCTCGGCTCCGCGGTCTCCCGGATCACCCACAGCGACCGGGAATCACGTCAAACCACCGGGCAGACGGCGCCCCACCAACGGGCGAAAGAACGATCCTTCCCGTGCCGGACGCACGTTTCCTGCGTTGATCCACACGATCCGTCGCATCACCGCCGGACGGCTTCCAGCCGCAGCCCCGCCCGGCGACAGCGGTACGACGGCGCACGGCCGAGTCGTCCGGCGATGCCGACGGCCGCCTCGGCCGGGCGGCCCAGGCCGAGCGGCCCGCCGGACCCGCTCGGCCGGCCGCCGAGCCCGGCACACCGGAGCACAGGTCGTTCAGGATTTCCTGTTTCCCTCGATCGCACGGGGCCGTGCTGGTCATCGATCGCCCTCGCCTGCTGTGCGGCCGCCGCGAATATTCCGACCGGAGGCCCCACCACGGCGGGGCCCGCCATCATCTGCGTCATTGCTGATTACCCTTCGGGAAGAAGGAACTCCGGATATTCCGGGTACTCCCGATACTCCGGATACGGAAGCTCCGGTCCACCAACCCGCCGCACCGGCACGACTTCCGCACCGTCACCCGAACAGCGGGAATGGCGTTGCCGATAAGGCGTCGCCCGACTCCATTGCGGCGCCACATCGCCCGTCTGCCGTATCAGATCTTGCCGACGGGCAATGCCGTTCGCAGGGTGGCGATTGAGTGCCGCGCACCGCGCGGCTCCTTCGCACACCACGGAAAGGAACCTTCCATGCGCATGTCCCGGAAGGCCGGTCTGTTCGCCTCCGCCGCCGTGTGCGGAGCCCTGGCCCTGGGCGCCGCGGGAGAAGCCATCGCGTCCATGAACGACGCCCCGGCCCATTCCGCAGACGCCGCCCCGCGAAAGGCCCCGCTGCCGCACAGCGAAACCCTCAAAGCCCAGGTCAAGAGCCTCGCCGATATCGCCGGGGTGCTCACACCGATGACCGCTCTGATCAATGACGTCCTGACGTCTGCCGACAACGGAAAGCTGACGCCGGATCAACTCATCACGCACAGCACGGCCATCAAGAAGGCCATCGCCACCGCCCGGCAGACCGGCCCCGCGACCCCTTCCGCGGACTCCATTTCGCAGCCCGACAACGGTTCACGGCCCGGTTCCGCAAAGGCCGCCACCAACCTCAGGGCCAACGCCCTGGCCGGCCTCCAGGCAAAGTCCGAAGCGCTGCTCAAGGCGATTACGGCGGGCGACGAAAAAGCCGTCACTCAGGCGGTGACAAGCAACCTCACCGCCCTGTCGAACGTCATTGTGAGCACGACGCTCGGCGGGCTGCCGACCCCTGACCTCCCGGGCCTGCCCAGACTTCCCCAACTGCTCGGCGTACTTTCCTGACCCGGAACGCCACTGGGCCCGCGCCGCCGAAAGCGGCGCGGGCCCAGTGATGTGCCATGGCGTTCAGGATTCCGGCAGGCATGCCAATGCCCTGGCAACCCCATCAATCTCGCAAGGGCATTGGCATGCGTCCCTCCACACGTCATGACCAACGAATCAGGACGGCACACTTCGGTCACGACCGAATAACAATGCCACACCGGGTGGCCGATTATCACACGCACGAAAAGCAAAGATCTGGGCCGCCCAGAATAAGGAAGTCTGGGCGGACCCGGGCCCTATCCGGATATCACCGGTTCCCTTGCCGTTCCCGGAGAGCTGAGCCGAGGCGTGCTCAGCCACTCATGAGGTCAGCGAAGTTCGGAGCAAGCGCCGGGAATTACTTCCCGAGCGGCAGCAACCCACGGAGCAACCCCCGGCTGCCGTTGTCGAACTTGTTGCCGTGGAGAAGCTTCGGGCCGCCCTTCACGCTCTTCGCCGTGTCCTTGACCGTATTGACCAGCGGCGCGATGTGGCGGCCGTCCACGTGGTTGGCCGCCAGCGTCTCCGTCAGCCCGCCGCTGCGGTGCATACGCGGGGTCGTGGGGCCGGAAGCGAAGGCGGGGGCGGCCGCACCGATCGCCAGAGCGGAACCCACAACAATCACGGCAGACTTCGCGTACTTCACTTTTTGCTGTCCCTTCTCGGGCGGTGATTGATGGGTCGGCGACACCAGGGCCGCGTGAGCAATCACTTCGCTGCTCGGATCACCGCTTTCGCCCTGACCAACGAGTCGCACCCGCCGGAGAAACTCAGAAGTTGCCCCTCCTTGGCAACGCCACCCGAAAGAAGCGCACCGTGCGCATTTCCGGTACCCGCCGTTAAACGCCGACGGCCCCGGCACACATGGACTGCGCGCCGGGGCCGGTCAGAGCGACCTGGATCGAATTGCCTTGAATCAGCGGTTGATGCAGACGTTGCCGAACGCCGGGTTGAGCACCGCGATGAAATTGACGGTGTTCCCGCACACGTTGATCGGAATGTTGATCGGCACCTGGACGGCATTTCCGGAGATCACGCCCGGGGAGCGCTTGGCGCCACCCTTGGCACTCGCGTCGTTGGCGAACGCCGGCGTAGCCGCGCCCACTGCCATGAGCGTGCCGACCGTAACTGCAGCGACCTTTGCGTACTTCACTTTCAGCCCTTCCTGCAGCGGGTCCGTAGCGGACACGACCGTCGTGCCGCACGGGCGCTCACCTGCTCGCCCGTAACTCCGCTGCCGTTATTGGTAACGACTTATCCTCGCCAGCCAAACTCCCGTGGCAGAGTTTTCGGAGGAATCGCCCGAATGGTGTAAAGCCATTTCGGGGGATTGCCGCCGCGCATACGATGCGAAAAAAGCCACCGGAGCCCGAACAGACGACGGACTCTCCGAATACGAATTCCTACCGAAAGGGGGATCGAGAATTCCGCCCAACGGTTTGTCACGGGATGCCGCGCGACCCGGTCCGCCCGCAGGGAGGTGCCGGCGGGCCCGGCCGTGCGGCCGATGGTCGGATCAGCGGTTGTGGACTCCGCTACCGGAGAGCACCGGAATGTCGCCCAGGATGGGCGAAGGTGCCTGGTCGCCCTTGACCTGCGTCGAGCGATTGCCGATCGCCATCGCCTGGGGGGCGACCGTCGCCGAGATTCCGACGTCGGATGCGGCTACGGCCGTCGTGGCCAGGACTCTCTTGATCACCGTTTACCCTTCTCGAAGCGGAATGCCCGTATGCAGAGCGCCCTGGTCAACTCGTCTCGGAGAGTGCGGTTTCGCCCATTCACCCGAATGCCGCGAATCCATAGACACATATCACTGCCTTTGGGCCCCTGGGCAGGCGAAAGGCCGGTACGGAGAGCACGTACCGGCCCTGCGTCTCGCGCTAGGCGATGGTCAGGCGTTGATGCACTTGTTGCCGAACGCCGCGTTCAACAGCCCGCCGCCGTTGATGGAGTTCCCGCAGACGTTGATCGGAATGTCGATCGGAACCTGGATGACGTTGCCGGAGACCACACCCGGGGAGTGGGCGGCGCCACCGGAGGCGTGGGCGCCACCGTGCCCGCCGGCGGCGGCGATTCCGGCTCCGCCCACAACGGCCACACCCGCGGCGGCGGACAGGACGACAGCCTTTGATACAAGCTTCACTGCGAACCTCTTTACTGAGCAGCATTCAGGGATCTGTACGCGCCGCTTAGAGCGACAAGCTGTTCAACGCATCAACCCGGAAAGAGGTAGTGGAGCATCCGGGTGAAAGAGGTTGCGCACCGGGACCGAGCCACAACAATTTCCCATCTTCGCATGTCAGGGCCGTCCGAACTCAATGGCAGGCCGATTGCCAATGGCGTTGCGTGCAATAGCGGAATTGGCGATGAAACTGAAGGTGACGCATGCGCGGTCCTGGCCCGGCGGCTGCGCAGGCTGCCTTCACCTCCGAACCCGCCGTCGCCACACGGCAGCTCCTCGTCCGTACCGGCTGGATCCGGCGGCTGTCGGTGTCGGCCGGCGGCGCTGCGCTGCGCCACAGGGTGCCGAATGCGCAGGTCAGGGCGATTGTCAGACCCTGGTGCAAGACTCAGGGACATGAGATGGGCAGTGGCGGAGACGGGCGACGGGGGTGCTCGTCTCTGCCCGCTCGCCCCGGACGGACATGCCGCGGGACCGGTGCGGGAAGAGCCCTCGCTCGCCGAGGCGGTCCGCTCGCGGCCCGAGGTCGAGCGGTGGGTGTGGCGTTCCACCACGGAGATCTACCGGCGCCTGCTCGCGGCCGGGGTGCGGGTCGCGCGCTGTTACGACGTCGAGGCGGCGGAGGCGCTGCTGATCGGCCATGAGGAGGGGCAGTCGGGCCAGCCCCGCTCCCTGGCCGCGGCCTGGGCGCGGCTGCACAGCCTGCCGGTCCCCGAGGACGCGCCGGCGCGGGCCGCCGAGACCCAGCCGTCACTGTTCGATCCGGGCCCGGTGCCGCTGCCGCCCGGCACGGACGAGCTGACGGCACTGCTGGAGGTCTATGCCGGCCAAGTGGCCCGTACGGCGAAGGCCGAGCACCCGGAGCGGATGCGGCTGCTGCTCGCCTCCGAGTCGGCGGGCATGCTGGTCGCCGCCGAGATGGCGCGGGCCGGGGTGCCGTGGCGGGCGGATGTGCACCGCGAGGTGCTGAACGGGCTGCTGGGCGAGCGCTATCCGGGCGGCCTCGAACCACGGCGGATGGCGGAGCTGGCGGAAGAGGTGTCGCGCGCCTTCGGGCCGGACGAACGAGTGCGCCCCGACCTGCCGAACGACATCATCAAGGCGTTCGCCAGAGCCGGCATCTCCCTCTCCTCCACCCGCAAATGGGAGCTCCAGCAGATCGACCATCCTGCCGTCGCGCCACTCCTCGCCTACAAATCCCTCTACCGCCTGCACACCGCCCACGGCTGGTCCTGGCTGCAGCAGTGGGTCCGCGACGGCCGCTTCCGCCCCGAGTACCTCCCCGGCGGCACGGTCTCCGGCCGCTGGACCACCAACGGCGGCGGCGCGCTGCAGATCCCCAAGGTGATCCGGCAGGCCGTGCTCGCCGACCCCGGATGGCGCCTGGTGGTCGCCGATGCCGACCAGATGGAGCCCCGGGTGCTGGCAGCCGTCTCCCGCGACCGCGGCCTGATGGAGGTCGCCGGCAGCGGCGAGGACCTGTACGCCGACCTCGCCGCCCGCGCCTTCCACGGCGACCGCGCCCAGGCCAAGCTCGCCCTACTGGGCGCCATCTACGGCCAGACGTCCGGCGACGCCCTCAAGCACATGGCCGATCTGCGCCGCCGCTATCCGGCCGCGGTGGCCTGCGTCGACGACGCCGCCCGCGCGGGCGAGGAGGGCCGCCTGGTGCGCACATGGCTGGGCCGCACCTGCCCGCCCGCCTCTGTGGCGCCCCCCGACGAGGCGGGCCTGCCCCAGGACGACGACCCGCCCGCCGGTTACGCCAAGAGCTCGGCGGCCCGCGCCCGCGGCCGGTTCACCCGCAACTTCGTCGTCCAGGGCAGCGCCGCCGACTGGGCCCTGCTGATGCTGGCGGCCCTGCGCCATGCGCTGAGCCGCGCCGGCCTCCGCGCCGAACTCGTCTTCTTCCAGCACGACGAGGTCATCGTCCACTGCCCTGCCGAGGAGGCCGACACCGTCGCCGAGGCCATCACCACGGCCGCGGCGGCAGCGGGCCGCATTGCCTTCGGCGACATACCGGTCCGGTTTCCGTTCACGACGGCGGTGGTGGATTGCTATGGCGATGCAAAGTGACGCGTCTGTGTGTGTGGGGGGGGGCAGGTGGGGTGATACCGGCGTCGCACTGCACCGGGCGGCGGACGGGGCAGCTGCGGACGACACTGCGTCCGGAAGCGGCCTGACTCAGCGCCTGCCGTCGTCGGCCCGCTCTTCGCCCGGGGCCGCGGCCGTAGCCATCAGGCCACGGGTGATCCGCAGCATCGCCGCGACCAAGACGTCGCGCGGGCGCTCGGGGCGTTCCAGCCACCACAGCGCAAGACCGTAGAGCGAACTGCGGATCGCCTCGCCCAGCGGCTCCAACTCCGCCTCCGGGATGCCGGGCACGAACTCGCGGAGCAGCGCCATATCGGTCTCCCGCTGCCGGCGCTGCAGTTCGCGGTGGAACGCCTGCACCTCCGGATCGCCGGTGGTGTCCCGAAACATCATCCGCCAGATGTACGGATGGCTCTCCACATGGCCGAACCAGGCGTCGTACATCGCCGCCACTCTGGCTTCCAAGTCGCCCTCACCGTCGAGCAGTTCACGGATCGGGGCGGCGGCCAGCTCGTCGCGGTGCCGCTCCAGCAGGGCGAGGTGCAGGTCCTGCTTGGAGTCGAAGTGGCGGTAGAGCATCGGCTTGCTCAGTCCGGCCGCGGCGGCGATCTCCCCGATGGTCGTGCCCGCGTAGCCGCGCTCCGCGAACAGCCGGGCGGCGGCGTCCTCGATCCGCGTACGGGCCTCGGCGCGGGAGGCCCGGCTCCGGTCGATCTCACTCATGCGCACTCGCTCACGTGATCTGGCTCATTTCGGGTGGCGGGGTGGGGTGGCCAACGCCGTCGACAGATCCCATACTAGTAGGTGTACCGCTTGGTACACCATGCAGTAACTTGAGCGGTTCCGAGGATTCCGAGGCACCACGTGATCATTTCCCTGCACTTCGCCGAACTCGGCGTCCGCGCCGCTCGGGCCGCACTGACCGAGCGCCCCCGCCCAGAGGCCGTTCCCGGACTCCGTTACGCGCAGACCACCCTCACCGGCGGCATCGCGGCCGGCATACCCAGGCTGCGGCCCGGCCGGGCCGCGCTACTCGCCGCGTGGGAGGACGACGCCGCCCTCGACCGCTTTCTCGCCGAGGATCCGCTGGCCCGGCGGATGGCCGACGGCTGGCATGTGCGGCTCCAGCCCGTCCGGGCCACGGGGTCGTGGAGCCCGATGCCGGTGGAACTGACTCCGGGCGCCGTGATGAACGACGAGGACGGTCCGGTCGCCGTCCTCACCCTGGGGCGGCTGCGGCTGCGGCTGCGCCGCGCGGTGCCGTTCCTGCGGGCCAACTCCACGGCCTCTGGGCGGGCCGCGGCCGATCCGTCGCTGGTTGCGTCGGTTGCCCTGGCCAGGCCGCCCCGGTTCGTCGGCACCTTCTCGGTATGGCGCAGCGTGGCGGCGATGAGCCGGTACGCGTACGGATCCGCGCGGCCCGAGCACAAGGAGGCGGTCAGGGCGCATCAGGCGACGGCGTTTCACCACGAGGCGGCGTTTGTGCGCTGCCGGCCATACGGGGCGGAGGGCCGGCTGGACGGCCGGGAGCCGATCACGGCGGCGGCCGCGGGCGGGGCGGATACGCCGTAGGTGCGGCCGGTACGCCCCTGCTGGGGGCCGGTATGCCCGACCCGTACTGAGTCTGGTCGGGCAGCAGGGTCGGCCGGGCGGCCTGCCGCCGCGTGCCGTAGTGGTCGGCGCCGGGGCGCGGAGGTACGGCCACCATGGCCGGGACGAACGCCGAGGCGGGGCGGCCTTTGCGGGCACGACCCGGCGGCGTACGGCCTGAACTCGCCGGTAGGGGCCGTGGGCAGGTGGCGGCCAAGAAGGCGATCTGCGCGGCCGCGCTGACCATGGCCAAGCCCGCACGTGGCGTTCACGCCTTTCTGGGCATGTCCACCGCGGATATCGCGCGCAGCTTCCGTGCCGATGTCGCCTTTCTGTCCACCTCCGCCGTCGACAACGGCCCCTGCTGCCACCAAGTGGAGGAGAACGTCCGGGTCAAGCGGGCGTTGACGGCCGCGGCACGACGCAAGGTGCTGCTGGTGGACCACTCCGCATTCGGCCGTCAGGCGCTCTACGAGCTGGCGCCGTTGGCCGACTTCGATCTCGCCATCTCCGACGAAGAGCTTCCCCAGGAGGAGCGGGACGCGCTTGAATCCCTAGGTATGCGGTACGAATTGGCGGCGGAGGGAGCCCACCGGAGATGAGCGGGCAGGCGCAGGGGGTACGTGGGATGAACGGGGCCGCGAATGAGCGCTGAGACGTCTGCGCCGGCCGCTTCGGCTGCTTCGGGCGCCTCCGGGGCCGGTCTGGAGCGCATCAACCCGCCGCATCTGGCACCGCCGACGGGGTTCAGTCATGCCGTGCGGGCCGCGTCCGGGACCATGATCTTTCTCGCCGGGCAGACCGCCCTCGACGGGACCGGCCGGATCGTCGGGGAGGGGATCGTCGCGCAGTTCGAGCGGGCGCTGTCGAACCTGCTGGCGGTGGCGGCGGCCGCGGGCGCGGGACCGTCCGATCTTGCCAAGCTCACCGTCTTCGCCGTCGATGTGGCCGACTACCGACGGCACGCCCGGGACCTCGGGCTGGTGTGGAAGCGCCTGGTCGGCACCGACTTTCCGGCCATGGCCGTGATCGGCGCAACGCGGTTGTGGGACGAGGCGGCGTTGGTGGAGATCGAAGGCATCGCGGTGGTCGGGTAAGGCATTGTCCGGGCAGGCGTCGTCGGGCTAGGCGTTGCCGGGGCAGGCGCTGGGTCGGGCACGGCGTCAGTGTTGCCGGAGCGCATGTCGGCGTTGTCGGGGGAGACAGCGGCGACGGGCAGGAAGGCATCGTCGGCGGGCAAGAAGGTATGGCCGGTGGCGCGGATGGGCATCGATGCCCCCGGGGCGATGTGTACCCCTAGGGGGCATCCCTGAGGGACCCCTGGTACGCGGCCAGGGCCTCCGCGTCCGGGCCCGGCAGGGTGATCCCGAACTCCGTTTCCAGGACCTCGGGAGTCTCCTCCGGTGCGATCTCGCGGGCCTCCGTGGACCAGTCGGGGCGCGTGCGGGTCAGTTCGTGACCGATCAGCGAGGTACGTAGACCGGGGAGCGGGCGCTGGACCACCAGGCGATGGACGAAGGGCGAGCGCGGGTGGGTGGAGATGTAGTGGTTGAACACGGCGTAGTCGACGGGGAAGCGGCGTTCCGTGCCGAAGCCGTAGAGGTCCATCCAGCCGTCCTCGGTGCGGGAGCGCAGGGCCCATGTCCCGGTCTCCCCTTCGTAGGCGAGGGCGAAGGTCCAGCCGCCCTGGCGGACCTCGATTCCGTCCCGTAGGGGAAGGGGTTCGAGCAGCGCCGAGCCGCCGAAGCCGACGTCGGTGAGGAAGTCCTCGCCGTCCAGCTCGACCTTCAGCAGCGCGTGGGTGACCGGGCGCAGGCGGTCGTCGCCCATCCGGATCCGGGCGCCGAGGCCGGTGACGCGGAAGCCGAAGCGGTCCAGGGCGGCGGCGTAGAGGAGGTTCTGCTCGTAGCAGTAGCCGCCGCGGTGGCGGTCGATCATCTTGGTCTGGAGGGTTGCCAGGTCGAGCGGGATCGGGCGGCCCAGGACCACATCGATGTTCTCGAAGGCGATGGATGCCGAGTGGCGGGCGTGCAGTTGGCGCAGGGCGTCGAGGGTCGGCTCGCGGTCGCCCTCGTAGCGGATGCGGGCCAGGTAGGCGTCGAGGCGTATCTGGTCTCCGCCCCAGAGGGAGCCGGTGGGGGTGGTCATGGGGTCACCGGTGTGGGCCACGGTGTGAGGTCGCCCGCCGTCCCGTTGGCTTGGCCGAGGGCATACGGGGTGGCTGATGGGTGGGCCGATGGGTTGACCGATGGCATGGCTGCTCGCATGGCTGTTGGCGGGGCCGTTGGCGGGGCTGTTGGTAGGCCGTACGACGAGCGTAGGAGGCGAGGTGGCGGGCCGCATCGGCTGGTGGGCCGAGGCCCGTTCGCCCCGGGGACCTCGGTCGTCCGGAACAGCCCTGACCAGTCCGGAACAGCCCTGACCAGCAGAGGTCGGGACCAGTAAGGGTCGGGACCAGACACGTCAGGGGCACCTGTTCCACCGGAGTCGCCCGGTGGGGCAGGTGCCCCTGACGTCGTTCACGCGCGCCTGATGGTCAGTTCCGGCCGCGGGCCGTTCCGACCGGGTCCTTCTTGAAGGCCCAGGTCATCTTGGGCTCCATCGCCCAGCGGAACATCCGCTGCACAGGTGGTGTGCACAGCACGGTGATGAGGGCGCCGGCGCCGAGGGTGAGCAGCACCATGCCCCAGGGCCGGTGCAGCCACGGGGCGTCGTACCAGTCCCAGAAGCGGGAGCCCTTGGCGACGAAGCCGTGCAGGAGGTAGCCGTAGAGGGTGCCCGCGCCCAGCGCCGTGCACCACATCGTGCGGCCCGGGATCCAGGCGAAGAAGCAGGCCACCAGGACCAGCGAGCACCCGAACATCGCCAGCGTCATCACCACGCCGCTCCACCAGGGTGCGGCCAGTTCCTGCGCGGCGTCCCGGTGGTAGAACCAGGCAGCGTTCATGCGGGGCGCGGCCCAGTACGCGAAGACCAGCGCGGCGAGGAAGACCGGTACGGCCGCGATGCGCGCTTCCTTGCGGCGTACGAGCTTGAAGTGCTCGGCCTTCAGGCACAGGCCGACGACGAAGAACGGAAGGAACTGCAGCGTCCGTTGGAGATCGAGGTCATTTCCGATGTCCGGTGAGATGGACGCGAGCACCGCTATCGACAGCGCGAGCGGGAGCGGCCAGCGGACGATCTTCCACAGCGGAGTGGTCAGCCGCCAGATGAACAGCGCCAGCAGGAACCACGTGAGGTACCAGGGGTCCGTGAGGCTGACGGGGTAGTGCGGGTCGTCGTCCGCCCACCTCTTGAAGAGGGTGTAGGCGACCTCAAAGAGGATGTAGGGGACGGCAACGCCGGTGATCAGCCGCTGGAGGCGGTCCTTGCGCATGTCGAAGCTGCGCGAGAAGTAGCCGGAGATGATGATGAACGCCGGCATATGGAAGGCGTACACGGTGATGTAGAGCGCGGCAGCCGTACGACTGCCGTCGCGCAGCGGCTCCCAGGAATGCCCCATCGCCACCAGGACAATGGCCAGGTACTTCGCGTTGTCGAAGAACGCGTCGCGGGACTTTCCCTTGGCGTCGGCCGCGGCGGCCTTACCGTGTCCCTTGCGTGCCTTGTGCCTGCCGTGCGATCCGGCGGCGGGCCTGGCGCGCGTGCCCTGGCCGCCGGGGTATGCCTGCGGCGTCGGCCGGGTTGCGGTGTCCACCCCGGGGGCCACCCCGGTGGCGGTCCCGGTGGCCGTCGCGGCCGCCGGTGCCATGGTGGCGGTCGCGCCCGCTCTCGGCGGGTCGTACGACGCCTCGGCCGGCATCTGCCACTGCGGAGGAAGCGGCGTCCGCCGCTCGCCGTACGCCGGAAAATCGTTCTTCAAGGGCCCTCCTGGAACGAACCCTGAGGAGGAGCTGGACGCGGGCCCGCACCGGGCCCCAAATCGGAACCCAAAAGCCTAATCCTGCGTCTTAGTTCTTTTACGGGGAGTGTGGCGGCGTCGAACATCTCTGGCACCATAGCCGTGCCGCGGGAATCCAGTAAATCCCCGCCCGGCGCGGCTCACCCGGCCGCTTGTCCGGCTTCCACAGCTCCTTCACGCACCCTGAACGTACCGTGCGACGGGGGCACTGGTGTACGTGGATCCATCGATGCGCGAAATCAAGACAATGCCGCAGTAATGCGCCCTAGGTGATGACCCCTTCAATCCCCCGGGCCCGCGCCTCCCGCACTCCCGTGTTCTTGCCCACATCCCAGGCATAGACCTCCAACGGCCTGCCGTGCGGGCCGCGCAGCCGGTGGACGGCCTTGATCCAGCGCGAACTCAGCGCGGACATACGGGGGTTGATCTCATCGACGAACCGGGCATAACGCGCCAGTCCGGCCGGCGGGGGCGATCCCAGAATGCCCGTGCGTACCTGGGGCACCAGCTGGTGGACCCTTTTTACGCAGGCCACGCAGAAGCTCTGCACGACCAGCCGACTTCTGACATGCGCACGATTCAGCCATCCTCGGCGGCGGAGTTCGCGGACGACGCCCGCCTCGATTCCGGGATAGGCCTTGGGGTACTTGATCTCCAGCAACAGCCGCTGGTCGTTGTGGTCCAGACGGCGCAGATAGCGGGCGAGGGTCGGCACCCGCTCCCCCGCGAACCGCGGGCCGAACCAGCTGCCGGCGTCCAGCCGTGCGATCTCGACCGCGGTGAAATCCCCTACCCGCCAGGGCGCCCGGCCGGGGAACACCTTTTCGGCGTCGGTCGTCCGTTTCAGGGTGGCGTCGTGCATGACCACCAGTTGGCCGTCCTTGGTGCGCTGGACGTCGTTCTCCACCCAGGTGAGCCCGCGGCGGTACGCGGCATCGACGGCGGCGAGGGTGTTCTCGGGCGCGTGGCGGGAGGCGCCGCGGTGTGCGATCACCAGTGGCGACCCGGCGCCCGGCCGCGGACCGGTTCCCGCCGCGGACAGCGGCACCGCGGCCATGGCCATGAAGGCGAAGCTTGCGGCGGCGGGCCTCAGCGGTCCCCGAAGGAGCCGGCCCGGCAGCCTCGGGGGCGGTCTCCGAGGCGGCCTCCGAGGCGGTATTCGCAGCATGGGGCGCCTCCTGGTCGCTGACCCCCACCATGCCTTCGCCCCCCGGGGGCCGCCACGCGGGACGGCCATCCGGGCACCGCGGCGCATCGCCCGGCGAATCGCTGAACGGATCGCCCAGCGGATCACCCAGCGGATCGCCCGGCGATTCGGAGGTGATGAACTCCGCGCGATATCCGGCCGAGGCCGGGCCCATATGCCCGGAATTGCAGATGCCCCAAGCGGTGGTCAACTCGCCGAATACGGCATGGAATTGGCGTCGCGCTGGGCGGATTCACCCCGGAATGCCCGTACGCATTGTTCTCCACGCAAGAGGGGGCCCTTTATGACCAGCAGCTCCACGCCCACCTCCACCTCTGGAAGCGGGCCGGTCCGGCGGCCGTGCCGGTGGGGTCCGCCCGGGGCAGGGCGCACGTCCGTATCGGGCGAGCGTCCGTAAACGGGCATCCGTAAACGGACGCGCGCCCCTGATGCGTGAGCCCGGATCCATTACGGGCAGCCCCCGATATGTCCCTGACGCCGGACGCGACGCGAGTCGTCCGCGCGAGCGATGAACGGGCGGCGGGCGGGCCGGATCCTGGAAACGGCCGTCCGCGAAGGAGGAGCCGCTGCTGCGGCGCCCGTACGGATCGCGCCGCCCCCACGCGAAAGGAACACCATGAACGCCCGCAGCCCGCAGCCCTTAGCGGTGGCCGACGAGAACCTGCATCATCCGCGCAGCCTGACGGCGTTCCGCGGCACGAAGCTGCTCGCCGGCGGCTACCTCGGCCTCAGTGTGCTCACCCTCATGGCCATCGCCCTGCTCCCCAGCGATGCCGCGACAGTGAACGACGCGGTCTGGATACGGGGAAGCATCGTCGTCGCCAGTGCCCTGCTGACCTTCGTCAGCGCCGTCCACGCGGCCCGCGGCTCCCGCCGGGCGTATCGGCGACTGCGGATCATCTCGGGCGTCATGCTCGTGGCCATCGCAGCCATCATCGCGGTGCCCGGCACCTTCCCCCTGTGGATGAAGATCGAGCAGGGCGCCTGCGGACTCTTCCTGATAGGCGTCGCCGCGCTCGTCAACGGCAGACACCTGCGCTCGTTGTTCGCCGCCAGGTAGGCCAGGGGCTCCACCACGCTGCCGGATCACTGTGCGCTCACCCCTCCAGCGAGTGCCCCGTGGTCGCGTCCACATGGTCCGGGACGTCCTCGTGCCGATCGCCGACGGTCAGCGTCCCGGTGGGCTCGAACAGCATGATCGAGGCGCCGTCCGCGGAGTACGGCTTGTGCTCGGTGCCCCGCGGCACGGTGAACGCCGACCCGGCCGGCAGCGTCACCGCACGCTCGCCGTCCCCGTCCCGGAGCCCGATGTGCAACTCACCGTCGAGCACGAGAAAGAACTCATCGGTGCTCTCGTGCACATGCCAGATGTGCTCCCCCTTCACCTTGGCGATCCGTACGTCGTAGTCGTTGACACGGGTGACGATGCGCGGACTCCAGAGGACATCGAAGGAGGCCAACGCCTTGGCAAGAGAGGTGGGTTCGCTGCTCATGGGCTCATCCTCCGCCGTGCCGTGGCGCTCTCGCGAGTGCTAGAAATCGCATATGCCGCAAGATTCCTCGCACCCTCCGGCGTCCGCGCCCCGGACGCTCCCGGACCGCACGCCCCCGGACCGCACGCCCCCGCCCGGCAGCCCCCACCGCGTCGTCGTGATCGTCGACGAGAACTCCAACCCGTTCGAGCTCGGCTGTGCGACGGAGATATTCGGCCTGCGCAGACCCGAACTCGGCAGGGATCTCTACGAGTTCGCCCTCTGCTCGCCCCTGCCGCGCACCCTCATGCGGGACGGCTTCTTCACCCTTACCGGCGTGGGTGACCTCGACGCCCTGGCCGACACCGCCGACACCCTGATCGTCCCCAACCGCCCGGACACCGACGTACCGCGCCGCCCGGCCGTACTGGACGCCATCAGACGGGCACATGACCGCGGCGCCCGCCTCGTCGGCTTCTGCAGCGGCGCCTTCACCCTCGCCGAGGCCGGCGTCCTGGACGGCCGCCGGGCCACCGCCCACTGGCAGTGGGCCGACTCCTTCCGCGACCGCTTCCCCTCCGTACGCCTCGAGCCGGACGTGCTCTTCGTCGACGACGGCGACATCCTCACCGCGGCGGGCAGCGCGGCCGCCCTCGACCTCGGCCTGCACCTCGTCCGCCGCGACCACGGTGCCGAGGTCGCCAACTCCGTCAGCCGCCGCCTCGTCTTCGCCGCCCACCGCGACGGCGGCCAGCGCCAGTTCGTCGAACGGCCCGTCCCCGACGTCCCGGATGCCTCCCTGGCCCCCGTACTGGCCTGGGCCCAGCAGCACCTCGACACCCCCCTCACCGTCGCCGACCTCGCCCGCCACGCCGCCGTGAGCCAGGCCACCCTCCACCGCCGCTTCCGCGCCCAGCTCGGCACCACGCCGCTGGCCTGGCTCACCGGCGAACGCATCGCCCTCGCCTGCCGCCTCATCGAGCGCGGTGAGCAGCGCCTCGACATGGTCGCCCGGCGCAGCGGCCTGGGCACCGCGGCCAATCTGCGTGCCCACCTGCGGCGGGAGACGGGTCTGAGTCCGTCGTCCTACCGGCGGAGGTTCGGGGTGGGGGCGGGCCCGTCCGGCTGAGCGGCCGCTCCCACCCGGAGCGGCGGTCGGCCACGGAGTCCCCGGGCCCATATGGCGGTCAGGTAACAGCCGCCGATGAGCGGCTGTTACACGCCCGACAGGCCGCCGAGAGACATCACCCATAGCTTCTGAAGCATCGACCGATCCCCACGAACCGGAGCGAGAGCCATGACCCGCACCCCGAGCACGACCCGGCGCAAGAAGTCGGCCGCAGGAGCCGCCGCTCTGGCCGGCGTCGCCGTCCTCGGCATGTTCGCCACCGCCCACACGGCAGACGCCACCCCGGCCCACTCCACGTCCACCTCCGTCGCCACCCCCTACGTCATCAACCACTACGGGGAGGAGAACGCCGACAAGGGGAGCGCCGAGCGCAGCCCCAAGAACCTGGTGCTCTCCGAATTCACCTCGATCGGCAGCGTCCACTGGAAGCAGTGGGGCGCAAAGAAGGCGGTCGGCACCGGCAAGGTCACCGGCAGCTGGTGCCTGGACACCTGCCTCGACAAGCCGCTGACGGCGACCGTCACCCTCTCGGCCCCCAAGACCGTGCACGGCAAGAAGGTCTTCTCCGGCTTCACCCTGAAGCCGGCCGGGAAGCCCGGTCCGTACGATTCCGAGGACCTGCACGGCAAGCGTCCGCTCGCCACCAGCTGACGCGGAGAGCACCGGCTCGCGAGGAACAGGCCCACGGCCGTGACCGCCGGCCTCCTGCCGGCGCCCGGCGGCCGTGGGTGCCGCCTGTGCGACCGCCCCGAGCAGCCGCGCATCGAGCGCCCCGCGCCCAGCCCCACCCGGACCACCGGCCCGACCTGGGCGGTCGTAGAGGGCAGTTGAAATAATATGCAGACCGGTCTAGTTTTGCGCCATGGGACAGAAGGGCGCCGAGACGCGGGACCGGCTGCTGGATGCGACGCAGGATCTGGTCGAGACCGGGGGGTATGCCGGCGCCGGGCTCAATCAGGTGATCGCGCTCAGTGGCGCGCCCCGCGGCTCGCTCTACTTCCACTTCCCCGGCGGCAAGGACCAGTTGGTCGGCGAGTCCGTACGCCGGGCCGGCCGGACGATCGGCGATGCCTTGGCAGGCCTGGCCGATGCCGGCCCGTCGGTGGCGGAGTTCGTCGACGGGGTGCTGCGGCTCCTGGGCGACCGGCTGGAGGAATCGGGCTGGCGCAGGGGATGCCCGGTGGCCACCGTGGCGCTCGAAACGGCCGCCACCAGCGACCCGCTGCAGGAGGCCTGCTCGGAGGTCTATACCGCTTGGGAGGAAGCCCTCCGCGCGCGGCTGGACGGCCATCCGGACGCCGACGATCTCGCGGTCACGATCCTGGCCCTGGTCGAGGGCGCGCTGCTGCTGGCCAGGGCGCACCGCAACAGGGAGCCGCTGAACCGCGTCGCCCGCCAGATCGCCACCCTGCTGAGCTGAGCCGACCTGGCCCGGCCCGCCGCAATGGGCGGGCCTCTTTTCGGCACGAAAAATATGTAGAGCGATCCATTTAACGGATCGATCATCCATTGCTACTGAGGAGACCCATGGACGCGATTGTCTTCGGTGCGACCGGCTTCATCGGCCGTTCCCTCGTCGCCGAACTGCTCGGCAGGGGGCAGCGGGTGGCGGCAGCCGTACGGACCGACACCCTCACCCCCTGGCTGGCCTCCCAGGGCGTCGACACCGGCGGGCTGGTCATCGTCACCGCCGACATCACGCGACCGCTCACGGGACTGCCCGAGGTGCGCGACGTCTACAACACCGCCGCGCGCTTCGCCTTCGGCCTCGGTGTGGAAGAGGCGCGGGCGACCAACGTCACCGGGGCGCTCCACGTGCTCGAATGGGCCGCCGCGCTGCCCGGCCTGCGGCGGCTGGTGCACATCAGCGGGTACCGGGTGAGCGCGTCCGACGGCCACCCCGACTACGCCGAGTTGGGGGCGTACGAGGCGTCGAAACTCGAGGCCGATCGCGCGGTGCGCGCCCGGGGGCGCGAGTTGGAGGTCCCGCTGACCCTCGTCAATCCCGGCACCGTGATCGGGCCGGGCCAGTACATCGGCCTGGCCACCCTCGTCGAGCACCTGTGGAACGGGAAGCTCCCTGCGCTGCCCGGCGGCCCCGACGTCTTCCTGCCGATCGTCACCATCGGCCACTTCGCGCGGTTTCTGGCGGAGGTCCCCGCATCGCCTGCGGGTGAGCACCACTGGGTGCTCGACGACACCACTCCCCTCCTCCCCGAGCTGATCGGCACGATCGCCGCCCACACGGGCGTACGGGCGCCTCGCCGGACCATTCCCGTCGGCCTGCTGCGGCGTCTGCCGCGGAAGGTGACCGGTGCCGACCCCGAGACGCTGTCGTTCCTGTCGGCCGACCGCTATCCGACGGCCTCCGCCCGCGCCCTCGCCGCGCGCGCCGGCCTGGAAATGCCCCCGGCCGCCGACGCCCTGCGCGTATGGGCGGACGACCTGGTGGCCGCCCGCTTCGGCGCCGCGTCGCCCTGGCTGCGTCCGTACGGCTTCCACACCGTGGGTGGCAGTCGTACGTGGGTGACGGGAGAGCGGCGGCGCCCCGCCCACGTCCTGCTGCACGGACTGCCGATGAACGCCGACCTGTGGGCGCCCCTCGCCGGCCACCTCTCCGGCCCGGTCCTGGCGCCCGACCTGCCCGGCCTGGGGCGCTCGGCCGCCGCCGCCCAGCCGGTGGAAGCATGGCTGGCCGACCTGCTGAGTCCGGTGCAGACCCGCCCGGTGCTGGTCGCCCACTCGCTGGCCTGCGGACCCGCGCTGCGCTTCGCCGTCGAGCATCCGGAGCGCGTCGGCCGGCTCGTCCTCGTCTCCCCGGCATTTCTGCAGGCCCCCGGCCGCCGGCTCACCCGTCTGGCCGTGCCGATGATGCGCCGCGCGTCCGCCGCTCGCCTCGCCAGGACGCTCGGCCTGCCGGAGGGGCCGGAGGTGGAAAGCGCCGCGGCCGATCTGCGCCGTCCCGGCGTGGCGCACCGGGTGGTCACAGCTCTGCGTGCGGATGCCGCCGGGCGCGAGAGGTTGCGGGCACTGCTGGACCGGGTGAGCATCCCGGTCCAGATCGTCGCGGGCTCGGCCGAACCGCTGGTCACGGCCGTCGACCATCCGGTGGCCGAGATCGCCGGGGCCGGACACTACCCGCAGCTCACCCATCCGGCCGAGGTCGCCCGCCACCTCGGCGCGGCCTCACGGGCTTGAGCTCACCGGCTCACCGCTACGTACCGGAGAGCCGGACGACGCAGCAGCGGCGGGCCTCCTGGCCGCCACCGCTCTCACCCCACGGTCTGATCCGTCGCGAGACCGAGCCGGAAGACGGTCAGGCCGTGTCCCCTCATCTCGCCACGGTGATCCGACCGTCCGCCCCGCCGAGGATCCCCCGGTCGTACAGCGCATCGATGTCGGCTTCCAAGATTTCGCCTATGTCCCGGCCCGCTCGCCGCCGGCCAAAGAATTCACGAGTGTGCCGGATCAGTTCGTCCCGCGACATTCCAGGGCACTCAGCCGCAAGCTGGTGCAGCGCCGGCTGCCGCTCCGCCGGGGCGACGCGACGTGCGCGGCCTTGCGCGAGGTGCCCTCGCCGTCCGGGGTGCGGGCCTTGAGTTCGTCCCGATGTGCCACGTCGACGAAATCGCCGCGGACTGCGGCCTTGCCCGCACGCGCGAGGCTGCGCGCCCCTGTGTGGACGTTGTCACGGATCCGGCGGCCCGCCCGCGCCAGGCCCCACGCCGCACGTGCCCGTTGGACCAACAACTCCTCATGGATGGGCCCCTCGACACCTGTGAGGTCAGCCAGGAGCCTGCGCAACGCGGGGTGGGCCTCCTGCGTGTGCAGTTCGTACGGCGAGCTGACGGCCGTGCCACATGTCTCGTACACGGTGCTCCACGGCCGGTCCGACCCGGTGTCTACCGGAACGCGCTCGTGGTCCACCGCCAGAGCAGCGGCGGGCGGGAGCACTCCGTCCCCGTTCGCTGTACCGCTCATCGGGCTCTCGGCCTGCGCCGCTGGGCATCGTGTGCAGCACCGGCGGCGGCCGTCGGCTCCGCCGGCCCCGTCGCCGCCGATGCCGCGAGCGGGCTCCGGGCGACCGCCGGCTCGACCGCCTCGCGCAGCCGCAGCTCGGCAGCGGCGCGGCCGCGATACCAGTCGGTGCCCCAGATGCGGTAGAGCCGCCAGCCCAGACCGGCGAGTACCTGTTCGCGCAGACGGTCCCGGTCGCGGGCGGCCTTGGAGGATTGGTACATCGCACCGTCGCACTCGATGCCACGAGCGAACGAACCCTGGAACTCCGGATGGCGCAGGCCGAGGTCGGTGCGGTGGCCGGCGACGCCGACCTGCGGCTGGGCCTGATATCCCCAGTCGCGCAGCACCTGGAGAACGGACTCCTCGAAGGGGCTGTCGGGTTCGGCGTCGCCCTGCATCACGTCCTCCGCAAGGATCGCAGAGCCGTTCTCGGCGTACTCCAGGTACCTCTTGAGGTGCTGCACGCTCTCGTTCGCGCTGTCCGCGAGTCCACCGCCCCGGAACGAGGCCACGACCTCCATACGGAAGCGGGCCACGGGTGACGGCAACGTTGAGCCGACGCCGGCCTCCGTCCTTGTTGACGGGGCCGAAGTCCGTGCCGAATGTGCCGTGCTCGTCCGGACCGTAGCCGATCGACATGATCATGACGTCACGCTCGTCGCCCTGTACCGATTCGAGGTTCTTGACGATGAACCCGTCGAGACGGTCCTCGGTGCAGCAGTGGTTCAGGTCCGGGCGACGCAGCCGGGCCTGCTGGACGGCCTGGTCGATGGCCGATGCCTGGGCCTGGGCCTGGGCCTGGGAGAGGGCGATGGCCCCAAGAGTGCGGCCCGGGCGGGTGTCGAAGTGGTGGATGACCCGCTCGGCGACCAGTTCCGCCTCTATGCGGTTGTCCCGGCGGCCACCTCGGTCGCCATCGGTACGCCCCTGGGCCTGATCGTCGCCCGCGTCAAAGCCGTACGCGCCGCGATCGGCCCGATCCTGAGCGGACTGCAGTCC
>NZ_JBEZJZ010000080.1:0-39470 GCF_040651455.1 Streptomyces sp. NPDC048483 | reverse complement strand
CATCCTGCTGCTGGCCGCGGCCGTGGCCGTGGTGCTGGGCGCCGCCGCCCTGCACACCACCCGCGCCCTGCGCCGCCAGGTCACCGCGCTGCACGCCGAGCTCGTGGCCGCCCGTACGGACGCCGCCGCGGCCGGTGCGGCGGGCGGGGCCGTGGCCATCCCGGCCGCCCGCACCACCCCGGCCGCCGAGACGCCGCTCGCGGACATACGCGCCGCGGTCGCCGACGCGCTGGCCGAGGAGCGGGAGCGCGAGCTGGCCGAGGCGCGCGCGTTCTGGGCCGCCCAGGAGGCGCGGGACGCCGCCGACGCCCCGTCGCTGCTGGGCGGGCTGGCCGGCCTCGGCGAGGAGGGTCCGGCCGACGCCCGTGCCGAGCAGCGCGAGCTGCCCGCCGAGCGGATCGAGGACCGGACCGAGGCGCGGCCGTTCCTGCCGCGGCAGGCGGACCTGGCCGGGCTGGAGCCGTGGCTGGGCGCGGAGGCCCTGGAGCCGTTCGATGCGCTGGAGTCCGTGGAGGCCCTGGACGCTCCCGAGTTGGAGCATGTCGAGGAGGCCGAGTCGGCCGAGCTGGCCGCCGCCCGCCGGCGCCACCCCTCGCACCCGGACTTCTCGCCGTCCCCGGTGATCAGCGACCACGAGCGCACCGTCGGGCGCCTGGAGCAGCTGGCGCAGCAGTCCGTCCCGCTGGCGGACGTCCGTCCCGGCCCGCTGGGCACCCTGGACGTGTATGTCTTCGCCGACGGCACCACGCTCTGTCTGACCCCGGGGGACCGCGAGACCGCCGAGCGCCTCGCCGGTGCGCTGCGCGCGGGCCACACCCCGGTGCTGCTGGGCGGCTCCGGTATCTCCGGCGCGTACGCCCTGACCTTCTCCTGGGGCGAGCGCCACCAGGAGAGCGTCTACATCCTGGCCGACCGGGTCATCGCCTCGCTCTGACCCGGGCGCCCATACGGCCCGGAGGCGGCCGCTAACAGCGGCCCGCCGCCTCCTTGACCCACCGCAGGGCCTCCGCCAGCTCGTCGGCGGGGGCCGCTTTCGCGTCGGGGGCGGGATCCGGCGCCGCGCCCCGCAGCGCTTCGACAAGATCGTGGCCGGCCACCGCCAGCTGGTCGCCGACCGCGAACATCCCGGCGTCCGGCATCGCGCGCGGCGCCCGCTGCGGGGCCTCGAGCCGCTGCGCACGCAGCGCCAACTCCCGTGCCAGCGCGAGCCCTTCGGCCGCGGCGCCGCGGCCCAGGGCGCTCTGCGGCAGGGACCTGAGGCGGTCGGCGAGGGCGTCCACGGCAGTCTGCAAAGGCATCACGTCAAGCACCCGGTGAGCCTATGCGCCACTCTCGGGTGGTTGCCAACACCCGAACGCTCAGGCACGGTGTGCTGAAGAACCAGCATCGACCGCGTCCGGAGGCGCCGATGTCTCAGCTCTTCTCCGAAGAGACCCACCGGAATCTGCTCTCTCGTATCCCGCACTGCACAGGCCGGGAGATCTCCGACTGGCTCCGCACCGTTGACGAAGGCCCGTCCCTCTTCCGTTTCGACGAAAAAGTCAGCTGGCTCCGCGGCGAGCACAACCTCGCCTACGGGCACGCCAAAGCGATCGTCCACGAACACGACCTCAGGCGCGCCGCGCGGAAACTGTGAAGCCGGACCGCGATGACGGGCTTACCTCATATCCCCCATGAGACCGTGACGCCGAAGGGCCCGCAGGCAATTGCCTGCGGGCCCTTCGCACTGCACGCCGTGGGGCGTCAGTCCCGGAGGAGCTGGATCAGCCGCAGCATCTCCATGTAGATCCACACCAGGGTCAGGGTCAGGCCGAACGCGGCCAGCCAGGACTCCTCGCGCGGAGCGCCGTAGGCGATGCCGTCCTCGACCTGCTTGAAGTCCAGAGCGAGGAACAGCGCGCCGAGCACCACGCCCACGATGCCGAAGGCGATGCCCAGGCCGCCGCTGCGGAAGCCGAGGCCGTTGTCCCCGCCGAACACCATGAACAGGGTGTTGACCAGCGACAGCAGGACGAAGCCGAGGGCCGCGATGATCACGAAGCGGGTGAAGCGGGCGGTGACCCGGACGATCCGCGTCTTGTAGGCGACCAGCATGGCGACGAACACCGCCATCGTGCCCAGCACCGCCTGCATGGGGGCGCCGCTCATCTTCGGCAGGTCGTTGATGAAGCCGCTGAGCGCGCCGAGGAAGATGCCCTCGAGGGCCGCGTACGCCAGGATCAGCGCGGGGACCGGCTTGCGCATGAACGACTGGGCGAAGGCCAGCACCATCGCGACCAGCCCGGCGCCGATGGCGAAGCCGAGCTGCTGGGTCAGGAAGATCCAGCCGACCGTGGCGCCGGCGACGACCGTGCCGAGCGTCATGCCGGTGCGCGTGACGACGTCGTCCATCGTCATCGGGCGGGTCTGGGGGACGTACTGCGGTGGCGCCTGCGTGGCGTTCTGCGCGTAGGGGTTCGTTCCGGCGTACGGGTTGGCGGCGCCCCCGGCCTGCGGCGGTGCGTTGAAGCCCGCGTAGCCGGAATCGCGGCTGAACCCCCGTCGCGAGAAGACCGGGTTGCTGCTCCTCATCTCACTCCTTCATGGCCGCCGTGTGCGGCCTTGACGGCAAGCGTAATGGTCTGGCAAAGGCGCGTCGCTAGTTCTTGAGCAGGATCTTTCCCTGAACTTGGCACGGCGCGTCCTCTCCAGGGATGACGTACGGGGGCGCGCAGAGGTGCCCGGGGCGGCGAGCGGCGCCCGGCGTCGCTCCGGGGAGCGGCTTCGCGGGGGTCGGTGTGCGCCGTCCAACCGGTGCCGGACGCGCCGCCCAACCCGGCCGCGGCGCATGCCAGATGGATACGCCGAACGGGCCACATATGCCGGGGATAAATTCCGTCCGCCCCATTCTTCGAAATCCGATAACTGACTGGCCGGAACGTTGCGATGAACGGCTCATGGACGGCGCGATGTGACGACTCGATGAGACGAGCGTTACGCCTTGAGGAGCAACCGATTCGCGGGCGCGACCGTCTTCCCTGGCGGCCCGAACCTGCCCCGGCAGGTGGACACGTCGCGCGCCTCGATGATCACCGTCCGTGTCGGTCCGGGCGCGGACGGTCCGCGGATCAAGGGTGCAGATAGGTCTATTCTGGCGGGAAACAGTAGCGAAAGAGGGTTGAGGTGCCTGTGCCTGACGTCTCAGTAGTCGTCATTGTCTACAACGACGCCGACCGGTTGCCGACCGCTGTCCAGTCCGTACTGGATCAAACGCTCCGGGACGTCGAGGTGGTGATCGTCGACGATTGCAGCACCGACCGTTCTTTCGCAGTGGCACAAGAACTCGAGGCCACGCACCCCGAGCGGGTAAGAGCCTTTCAACTGCCTGAGAACAGCGGTGCGGGAGGCGAACCGCGTAACGTCGGGATCGGGCACACCACCGGTAAGTACGTCATGTTCCTGGACAGCGACGACGTACTGGAACTCAACGCCTGCCGGAATATGCTGGAGGCCGCCGAGGAAACCGGTTCGGACATTGTTTCCGGGCTGTGTGTACGGCTGCACAAGGACACCCGCAACCAGAAGCGTGACGAGTGGTATGCCTGGCTGTATTCCACCACGCGGACGCTGGAATCGGTCACGGAGCTCCCCGACCTTTTCGTGTGGGACACCCTCTCCACCAACAAGTGCTACCGCCGGGAATTCCTCGTCGAGAACAATCTCCGGTTCCCCAAGGGGATGTTCTACGAGGACCTGATGTTCATCGCGGACGCGTATCTCGCGGCCCGGCGCATCACGCTGATCCCCAATCAGGTCTACTTCTGGCACGTCCATGAGCAGGCCACCGTGAAGTCGGTGACGAACCGCCGGCACGAAATGACCAACTACGAGCACCGGCTGGAGATCCACCGGCGTATCGACGCGCTGCTGGCCGCGCGCGGGCTGACCGAAATGAAGCTCGCCAAGGACGTAAAATTCCTCAAGCACGACCTCGTCCTGCATCTGCGGGACCTTCCTTTCCGGGACGAGTCCTACCGCAGCGAATTCGCCGAGCTCTCCACGGAATATCTCGGGGGCATCGCCCCGGAGGCGTATGAGCGGGTGCAGCCGATACAGGCCATCTGCGCCTATCTGCTCCAGCAGAGTGACTGGGACAATCTGATCCCCGCCGTCGACACGCTCATCAACCGCGACAAGCTCTCCTCGCCGCTCGCCGAGCACGACGGCCGCATCTACTGGTGCGACGGGCATTTCGACGACGAGTTCGGCCGCGGTGTGCTGGATGTCACCGACGCCGGCTACCACGAGAAGCCGGTCAACAAGCTCTTTCTGCGCAACCAGCTCACCCGGTTCCACGAGTCCGGCCGCACCGTGTCGCTGGCGGGCCGGATCACCAATCCCCTGGGGATCATCCCCGCGGGCGCGCGGCTGAGCGGTGAGCTGGAGTTCAGCGCCCGGCGGCGCAGCCTGCAGTCCTTCCGCTTCCCGGTGCGGGTGCTGCGCCACGAGGGTGACACCGTCCACTGGGAGGCCGTCGCCGACCTGACCGCGAAGCTGCGGCCGCTGGGCATCGTCGACACCATCTGGGACGTACGGCTGGCCCTGGACGTCGACGGGGTGCGCACCACGACCCGGCTGACCGTCGCCGACACCGAGCTGTCCGGGGCCCCGCTGCCCGTCCGCCCGCGGCTGACGCGGATGGTCGCCGATCACATCGCGCCGCATGTCTCGGCCCGCGGGCATCTCGCCTTCCGGCTGGTCAGCGAGAACCGCAACAGCGAGCGGGTGCAGGAACTGATCGCGCGCGGGGTGCAGGGAAAGCCGGGGGCGCTGGCCAAAACCGGCTATCGCAAGGCGAAGGCGCTGCGCAAGAAGGTCACCTCCGGCGACAACAAAATCCGCGCCTATCACGAGGTGTTCAGCCGGCTGCCGATCAAGAAGCGCACGGTGGTCTTCGAAAGTCATCTGGGCAAGCAGTACAGCGACAGCCCGCGCGCGATCTACGAGGAAATGCGCCGGCAGGGCCTGGACTTCGAGGCGATCTGGTCCCACTCCGGATCCCCGAAGGAATTCCCGAAGGATGTCACGCTCGTACGGCGCTGGTCGCTGCCGTATCTCAAGGCGCTGGCGCAGGCGGAGTTCTGGGTGGACAACCAGAGTTACCCGCTGAAGCTGACCAAGCGGCCGGAGACCACCTACCTCCAGACCTGGCACGGCTCGGCGCTGAAGAACATGGGCTTCGACCAGCCGGCGCTGAAGGCGCAGACCCGTCAGCAGCAGGCCGAACAGCAGCGTTCCCTGGACCGCTTCGACCGTTTCCTGTGCCGGTCCGAGCACGATGTCCGCACGCTGGCCAAGGCATTCCGGCTCAAGGAGAAGACGCTGCTGCGGGTGGGGTACCCGCGTAATGACGCGCTGGTCCGGGCCCGGCTGCGGGAGGCGGAGCTGGGGCGTCGCGAACGCGGGGAACTGGCTGCGGAGTTGGGCATTCCCGACGACAAGACCGTGCTGCTGTACGCGCCGACGTTCCGTAAGGCGGGGGGCCGGCACGGCCGCTTCACGCTCCCCTTCGACGTGGAGCGCTTTGCGGAGCAGTTCGGCGACCGCTATGTCCTCCTCGTACGGTCGCACTACCTCAATCATGTGGTGCTGCCGCCGACCGTCGAGGGCAGGGTCATCGACGTCTCCGCGCGCCATGACGTGACGCCGGTACTCGAGCTGGCCGACGGGCTGATCACCGACTATTCCTCGGTGATGTTCGACTATGCGCTGCTCGACCGGCCGCTGGTGTTCTTCACCTACGACTACGACGAGTATGTGCACGAGGGCCGCGGCACCTATTTCGATCTGCAGGCGCACGCGCCGGGTCCGGTGGTCCGTACCGAGGACGATTTCTACGAGACGCTCAAGTCGTTCGACACCCAGGCCCTCGAATACGCGGCGGCCCGCAGGGAATTCGTCGCCACGTTCGGCGAATACGACCGGGGCGACGCCGCACAGAGCGTCGTCGAGCAGTTCTTTGCGCAGTGGAAGCGTTGATGGAGGGGTCGATGGAGGGGTCGATGAACACGCCGCGGGACATCTTCTTCGTCTCCAACAGCGTCAACGAGATGGGTGGCATCACGAGTTGGTCGCACCAGATGGCGCGCCTGTTCAGCGAACGGGGCCACCGGGTGCACATCATCGGGGTGGTGCCGCCGCCCGAGGGCCGGGTCCACGAGCTGGCCGACAACCTGCCGTACAGGACCACCACGCTCTACACCGAGCACCCGCCCGGCGTCCGCCCCGTACGCGGCCTCAAGGACCGGCTCAACGTCCCCGAGCAGCGCCGCCGGGCCGCCCGGGAGGCCGGGATGCAGCAGCAGGCGGCCAAGATGAGCGCGCTGTTCCGGGCGGCGCGGCCGGGCGGGGTGGTGATCGTCACCCAGGTCTGGGCGATGGAGTGGGTGGCGCTGGCCGACACCGCCGGGCTGACGGTGATCGGCATGAGCCATGAGTCGTTCGCGACCTGCCGTAAGTCGTCCCGTTTCGGCCGGGTGAAGCGGTTCTACCAGGACGTCGACCGGATGCTGACCCTCACCCGGGAGGACGCCGACCGCTGGATCCGCCAGCGGATGGACAACGTCGGCTTCCTGCCCAACCCGCTGCCGTTCTTCCCCGAGGTCCCCTCCGACCGGTCCGCCAAGTGCGTGGTCAGCATCGGCCGGCTGCACGAGGAGAAGGGCGTCGACCTGCTTCTGGAGGCCTGGGCGCGCATCGCGCCGCAGCACCCGGACTGGACGCTGCGGATCTACGGCTCGGGCGAGGAGGCGGAAGAACTGCGCAAGCTGGCCTCCGAGTTGGGGGTGGCCTCTTCCGTGGAATGGATGGGCCGGACCGGCGATGTGCCCGGGGCGCTGCGGGAGAGTTCGGTGTTCGCGCTGAGCTCGCGCGGCGAGGGGTTCCCGCTGGCCCCCATGGAGGCGATGGCCACCGCCGTGCCCTGTGTGGCGTTCGATGTGGCTCCGGGTGTGCACGAGATCATCACGGACGGCGAGGACGGACTCCTCGCGCCGCCGGGCAATATCACCGAATTCGCCCGCCATCTCGACACCCTCATCTCCGACAAGGAGCTTCGGGACACCATGGGCGAAACCGCTCGGCAGAACATCCAGCGGTTCTCGACGGAGGAGATTGTCGGCCGCTGGGAGAGCCTGTTCGCACTCATGGAGCGGTGAGCGGACCACGTACATAGCGAGGAGGGCCGCCGGTTTTCTCCCGGCGGCCCTCCTCGTTGAAAATTCAGCTAGTTGCCCCTCTTCGGTTCCTTCTCAGGCTGGTCGTCCGACGGCAGTGCCCGGAGCCGGACTTGAACCGGCACGGCCCGTAGGCCAGCGAGGTTTAAGCTCGCCGTGTCTGCATTCCACCATCCGGGCCTGGGGTCCCCCATGCCGCCTCAAAGAGGGCAGCACGAGCGTAGCCCGCAGCGCACCACGCAGTTCGGCCACTCACCCCGAGGTTGTCTTATTTTATTGGCAACTGAGGGTGCATCAGCGGCCGGTACACGCCTTCGGCACATGCCTGAGGCCGACCTCTGCCGATGCACCGGCGCAAGGGAATTCACGCCCGAATTGACGGAAACTCGACGTCGCCCCGCGAGGCCCTGTCACCCTCGCGCCACCGCCCCGGCCGGACGGCCCCGCGGGGGCGGCGCCGCCGGGTCGTACGGGACGGGGCCTCAGGGTCCGTCTCCTCCCCAGGGATGACCGGCGGGGCCGGCGGGTACGCCCCAGGGCCCGCTCAGGACGGTCACAGGGGTTGACGTCACCGCCCCTTTCCCTGTCCCACGATGGAAAGGTCCGCGCCACATGGCCCGCCCGGCCGCCGCGGAGCAGATGGTCCCTCGTCCCGACAGGAGCTCCACCCCGTGACCACCACCCACTCCGGCGTCTCCACCGCCACCCGCGCCACCGCGGTGGCCGCCCGCGCCACGGATCTCACCAAGGTCTACGGACAGGGCGAGACCCAGGTGGTCGCCCTGGACGCCGTCTCCGTCGACTTCCGGCAGGCCCAGTTCACCGCGATCATGGGCCCCTCCGGGTCCGGCAAGTCGACCCTGATGCACTGCATGGCCGGTCTGGACGCGATCTCCGGCGGCTCCGCCAGGATCGGCGACACCGAGCTGACCGGCCTGAAGGACAAGAAGCTCACCCAGCTGCGGCGCGACAAGATCGGCTTCATCTTCCAGGCGTTCAACCTGCTGCCCACGCTGACCGCCCTGGAGAACATCACCCTCCCGATGGACATCGCGGGCCGTAAGCCGGACCGTGCCTGGGTGGACCGCGTGGTGGAGACCGTCGGCCTCGGCGGCCGCCTCAAGCACCGCCCCGGCCAGCTCTCCGGCGGCCAGCAGCAGCGCGTCGCGGTGGCCCGCGCGCTCGCCTCCCGGCCCGAGATCATCTTCGCCGACGAGCCCACCGGCAACCTCGACTCGCGCTCCGGCGCCGAGGTCCTGGGCTTTCTGCGCAACTCCGTACGCGAACTGGGCCAGACCGTGGTGATGGTTACCCACGACCCGGTCGCCGCCTCCTACGCGGACCGCGTGATCTTCCTGGCCGACGGCCGGATCGTCGACGACATGCCCGACCCGACCGCCGACATGGTGCTGGAGCGGATGAAGGGCTTCGACGCCAAGGGCCGTACGAGCTGACGACGCCCGCAGCCCCCACCGCCCTCCAGCCACTCCCCCAGGACTGACCCACTCATGTTCCGTACCGCCTTGCGCAATGTGCTTGCGCACAAGGCCCGGCTGCTGATGACCGTCCTCGCCGTCATGCTCGGCGTGGCCTTTGTCTCCGGCACCCTGGTCTTCACCTCGACCATCTCCGACGCCTTCCAGAAGAGCTCCCAAAAGGGCTACGACAACGTCGACGTCGCCATCCAGCCGCACGCGTCCGACCACGCCGCCGGCCGGCCCGGCGCCGCCCCCCAGCTCGACCAGAAGCTGCTCTACGCCGCCTCCCGCGTGCCCGGCGCCGCCTCCGCCACCGGCACCGTCTCCGGCTTCACCGCCATCGCCGACAAGGACGGCAAGCTGATCGGCAACGGGTTCTCCACCCGCGGCGGCAACTACTTCCCCGGCAAGGACGGCAAGGACGCCCGCTACCCGCTGCGCGACGGCGCCGCCCCCAAGGGCCCGCACGAGTTCGCGCTGGACGCACACACCGCGGACAAGGCCGGCTACAAGGTCGGCGACACCGTCCGGATCTCCGTCGACGGACCGGTCCGCGAGCAGCGGCTGACCGGCATCTACACCACCGACGACGGCACCGTCGCGGCCGGCGGCAGCCTCGCGCTGTTCGACACCGCGACCGCCCAGAAGCTGTTCGCCGCGCCCGGGGAGTTCAGCGAGATCGACGTCACGGCCGCGGCCGGAACGTCGCAGACCGCGCTGAAGGCCGCGCTCGACAAGGTGCTGCCCAAGGAGGGCGCCGAGGCCACCACCGGCAAGCGGCTCGCCGACGACCAGGCCGAGGCCATCGCCCAGTCCATGGACGGCATGAAGACCGGCCTGCTCGCCTTCGCCGGTATCGCGCTCTTCGTCGGCGTCTTCATCATCACCAACACCTTCACCATGCTCGTCGCCCAGCGCACCAAGGAGCTGGCGCTGCTGCGTGCGGTCGGCGCCGCCCGACGTCAGGTGACCCGCTCGGTGCTGCTCGAGGCGTGCGTCGTCGGCGCGGTCGCCGCGGTCACCGGCCTGGCCGTCGGTATCGGTATCGGTGCCGGACTGCGCGCCCTGATGAGCAGCGCCGGGGCGACCGTCCCCGACGGCCCGCTGGTGGTCTCCCCGGCCACCATCGTGACCTCGCTCCTCGTCGGCATCGTCGTGACCGTCCTGGCCGCCTGGCTGCCGGGCCGCCGCGCCGCGAAGATCCCGCCGGTCGCCGCGATGAACAGCGTGCACGCCGCGGCCACCACCAAGTCGCTGGTGGTCCGCAACACCATCGGCGCGCTCTTCGCGGGCGCCGGCGCGGCCGGTGTCCTGGTGGCCACCGGCATGGACGACGGCAAGGCCATGATGGGGGGCGGCGCGGCGCTGCTGCTGATCGGCGTGTTCATCCTGACGCCGCTGCTGTCGCGCCCGCTGATCGCGCTGGCCGCACCCGTACTGCGCGCCTTCGGCATCTCCGGCAAGCTCGCCCGGCAGAACGCCGTCCGCAATCCGCGCCGTACGGCCGCCACGGCCTCCGCCCTGATGGTCGGGCTCACCCTCGTCACCGGCCTGACGGTGATCGCGGGCGGCGTGCAGAAGGGCATCGACAAGATGGCCACCTCCTCGCTCAAGGCCGACTACGTCGTCTCCATGGCCAGCCGTTCGCCGCTCTCCCCCGACGTGGCCGAGAAGCTGGCGCGCCTCGACGAGGTCACCGCCTCCAGCCCGCTGCGCAACTCCCCGTCCCGTATCGGCACCACCACCGAGTACCTGACCGGCGTCAACGGCAAGGACTTCGGCAAACTCACCCGGCTCGACTTCACCGCCGGCTCGCTCGGCGGGCTGCACGGCGGCAACGCGGTCGTGGACGACGCCACCGCCAAGAAGAAGGGCTGGCGGGTCGGCTCGCACGTCCCGGTGACGTACGAGGACGGCAAGAAGGGCGCGCTGACCGTGTCGGGCGTCTACACCGGCAACGAGATGATCAAGGGCATCATCCTCGACAACGCCACCCTCGCCCCGCACCAGCAGCACCCCACCGATATGCAGGTGATGGTCAAGACGAAGGACGGCGCCACCGACGCGACCAAGAACTCGCTGGTCAAGGCGCTCGGCAAGAACCCGGCGATCTCCGTCGCCGACAAGAAGGACGTCTCCGAGGGCATCGCCCAGATGTTCAGCCTGATGCTGAACATGCTCTACGGCCTGCTGGCCATGGCCGTGATCGTCGCCGTGCTCGGCGTGATCAACACCCTGGCGATGTCGGTGTTCGAACGCCAGCAGGAGATCGGCATGCTGCGCGCCATCGGCCTGGACCGGCGCGGTATCAAGCGCATGGTGCGGCTGGAGTCGCTGGTGATCTCGCTGTTCGGCGGGGTGCTCGGGATCGGTCTGGGCGTGTTCTTCGGCTGGGCGGCCGGTGAACTGATCGGCACTCACCTGGGCACCTACCAACTGGTGCTGCCGTGGGGCCGGATGGGCCTCTTCCTCGGCCTGGCCGCGGTGGTCGGCATCCTGGCCGCACTGTGGCCGGCGCGGCGGGCGGCGAAGCTGAACATGCTGGCCGCGATCAAGGCCTCATAATCCCGTACGGCGGGGTGGGCCGGGGCAGGAGCCGCTGGTGGTGTCGCCCGGTGGCCGGGGAGTGTTTCCGCCCCTGAGCAGCGCACGGTAGGGCCCGAGGGCCTCGGGACCGCTGACGGTCCCGGGGCCCGCGCGCTCACGGCGCCGCCTCAGCCCCGCCAGGCCCGCGCCCGCAACGGCAGCCCGGACGCCCCGGACTCCGGCGTACGGACGGCCAGCACCTGGTTGACTCCTATGCGGTTGCGCTCGAACGACAGCGCACACGCGGCCATGTAGAGCCGCCACACCCGCGCCCGCCCCGGCGAGGTGAGCCGCACCGCCCTGTCCCAGTGCCGCTCCAGGTTGGTGACCCACGCCCGCAGGGTCAGCGCATAGTGCTCCCGGATCGCCTCCACGTCCCGCACCTCGAAGCCCGCGTCCTCCAGGGCGCCGGTGGTCCGCCCAAGAGGCGCCAGCTCACCGTCCGGGAAGACATACCGGTCGATGAACTCATCGACGCGATACGCCTCCTCGTCGGGCAGCGGCCGCCGCGCGATCTGGTGGTTGAGCAGCCGCCCGCCCGGCCGCAGCAGCGCGTGCAGGGTGCTCGCATACTCCGCGTACCGGGCCTGGCCGACATGCTCGGCCATCCCGATGGACGAGATCGCGTCGAACGGCTCGTCATGGATCTCGCGGTAGTCCTGCACCCGGATCTCGACCCGGTCCGTGAGCCCGGCCTCGGCGACCCGCTTCCGTGCGTAGGCCGCCTGCTCCTCGGACAGCGTGATGCCGACCGCCCGTACGCCGTACTCGCGAGCCGCGTGCAGCACCATCGAGCCCCAGCCGCAGCCCACGTCCAGCAGCCGCTGGCCCTCTTTCAGGCCCAGCTTGCGGCAGATCAGGTCGAGCTTGTCGCGCTGGGCGTCCTCCAGGGGAACGTCCGGTCCGTCCCAATAGGCGCAGGAGTAGACCATCGACGGCCCCAGCACCAGCTCGTAGAAGTCATTGCCGACGTCGTAGTGGTGGCTGATGGCCCGCCGGTCGCTCAGCAGGGTGTGCAGCGGGCCACGGCGGGGGCGGGCCTCTTCGGCCGGCGGCGCGGGCGGTACGGGCGCGCCGACCAGGGACAGCAGCTCCTTGGCGGCGGCGCGGATCTCCGGGCGGGCCAGGGCGCGCAGGACGGCGGCCCGCCGATGCCCGGCGGCGGGGGCGGAGCGCTCCCAGATCATCCCGGCCAGCAGGTCCAGCGCCTCGTAAAGATCACCCTCGACGTCGATGTCGCCCGCCACCCAGGCGCGGGCCAGGCCCAGCTCGCCCGGCTTGAACAGCAGCCGGCGCAGGGCCCGGCGGTTGCGGATGACGAGGGTGGGTGCCCCCGGCGGGCCGGACTCGCTGCGGTCCCAGGCGCGGATACGGACCGGGAGCCGGCTTCCCAGCACCTCCTCGGCGAGCTTGGTGAGCCGTCCAGCGGCGTCGGCCATGTCGCACACCTCCGTGTTGACGAGTCGGGCAAAGAAGATTCACCCACCACGTAAACGCCAAGTGGGCGCCCATTTAGTCCCGTTCACACGTAAGAGAATCGCAAACCGCCCGCTTTCCGCCAGCGTGGACACACCTCCGGGCACGCCAAAGGGCGCCCGCCCCACGGATGGCGGACGCCCTTCGGGCCGGCCGGAGTACCCGGCCGCTGAATCAGGAGGCCTTGGCCTTCGGCTTCTCGCCGGAGTCGGCGGCCGCCGGGGCGGGGGCCGGCTTGGCGGCCTCGTAGAACTCCTCGCGGGGGTTCTCCATGGCGCCGAGCGAGACGACCTCGCGCTTGAGGAACATCGCCAGCGTCCAGTCGGCGAAGACCCGGATCTTACGGTTGAACGTCGGCATCGCCATGCCGTGGTACGCGCGGTGCATGTACCAGGCGAGACGGCCCTTGAGCTTGATCTTCACCTTGCCCATGACGATCATCGCGACGCCCTTGTGCAGGCCCAGACCGGCGACCGCACCCTTGTTGGCGTGGCTGTACTCCTTCTGCGGGAAGCCCCGCATGCCGGAGATCACGTTGTCGCCGAGGACCTTGGACTGCCGCAGCGCGTGCTGCGCGTTCGGCGGGCACCAGGCGTTCTCGTTGCCGTTCTTGCGGCCGACCATGTCCGGCACCTGGGCGTTGTCGCCCGCGGCCCAGATGTAGTCGGTGCCCTGCACCTGGAGGGTCGCCTGGGCGTCGACGTGGCCGCGCGGGCCGAGCGGCAGACCGAAGCGGGCCAGCGCCGGGTTCGGCTTGACGCCGGCGGTCCACACGATGGTGTTGGAGTCGACCTCGAGGCCGTTGTTCAGGACGACGTGGCCGTCGACGCAGGAGTCCATACCGGTCTTGAGGTAGACCTCGACGCCGCGGCCCTCAAGGTGCTCCTTGCCGTAGGCGCCGAGCTTCGGGCCCACCTCGGGGAGGATCTTGTCGGCGACGTCGACCAGCAGGAAGCGCATGTCTTCGCGCTTGACGTTCTTGTAGTACTTCGCGGCATCGCGGGCCATGTCCTCGACCTCGCCGATGGACTCCGCACCCGCGAAGCCACCGCCGACGAAGACGAAGGTCAGCGCCTTGCGGCGGACGTCTTCGTCGGTCGTGGAGTCGGCCTTGTCCAGCTGCTCCAGGACGTGGTTGCGCAGGCCGATGGCCTCTTCCACGCCCTTCATGCCGATGCCGTTCTCGGCCAGACCGGGAATCGGGAAGGTGCGGGAGACCGCACCCATTGCGATGACCAGGTAGTCGAAGGGCAGCTCGTACGCCTCGCCGACCAGCGGGGCGACCGTGGCGACCTTGCGGTCCTGATCGATGGTGGTGACCCGGCCGGTGAGGACCTCCGCCTTGGGGAGCACGCGTCGCAGCGGGACGACGACGTGTCGGGGGGAGATGCTGCCGGCGGCGGCTTCGGGAAGGAAGGGCTGATAGGTCATGTACGACCGCGGGTCGACGACCGTGACGGTCGCCTCGCCGTAGCGCATCTTCTTGAGAATGCGCCGAGCTGCGTACAGGCCTACGTACCCACCGCCTACTACGAGGATCCTGGGACGCTCCGTGGTGCTCATGCAATCGAGTATCCACCCCCACATGGGGGGTCGCTCGTGAGCCCCTTCACAAGCACCTCCGGGGTATCTGCTACACTCCGCCGGCTTCGTGACCGACGCCATAGCGCGCAGGGGGAACCACCGTGTAGGGCGAGGCGTTGAGACCCCCGCTGATCAGGGATTGCAGGCCCTGCGCCGGGTGAGAGACACCCCGCCGAAGCACTCCCGTAACGCGCCTGCAGCCGCGCATCATCCGGGTCAGACGGTGCTGGGACCTTCGAATAAGGGCCCCGCAGCCAAAATCTTCAGCCCTCAGGCGGTTTTTTCATGTGAAGGATTTCACGAACTTTCTTTGCGGACCCTCGCGACACCCCCTCCCGAGCCCCCTGAAAGCCGCTCAGACGGCCGCCAGGCCGCTCAAAAGCCGCGTTGTCAGAGGCGGTTGCCGGCGTTTTCGGCACGGCTGAGGCCCGTGCTGTTTCGGCGACGGCCGGAACATCTGGAGGGCCGCTGCCCGTCGGCGACAGACTCGCTGCATCCGGGAAACGGGGGGCTCGGAACCCAGGGAAACGAGGGGTTCGGAGCTCACGGGGACGAGGCGTGACACGGCCGTGTGCGGCCGGCGGCGCCGGACCCGACCGGAACAGGATCTGTACCGACCAACGGGAGAAGCAGTCATGCGCAAGATCTACCTCAAGATGGCCACCGCGGCCTCCGCCGTCATCGTCGCCGGCCTGATCCCGGCCGCCTCGGCGGTCGCCGCAGCGCCGACGCCCACCGCAGGCTCCGTGAAGGACCTGGGCTGCCGGGCGGAGTCCAAGCTGAAGCGGAACGGCAAGGTGTATGTGTACGCGACGTGGAACTGCAAGGGCCGGCCGATCTGCGTGGACGTCGACAACGACCGGGACTACGCCAAGGGCGGCGACTGCAAGGGTGCCGACAACCGCGCGAGTTCCGTCGTGAACAGGGGATGGGCCGTCAAGCACTCCGACGTGCGGTTCTACCTGAACCCGGGCTACGGCGGCCGTTCCGGCTGCCTCCGCGACGGCCAGTACCGCGAGCGGCTGCCCCAGGCGTCCAACAACAAGATCTCCTCCCACAAGTGGACCAACTGCTGACCGGCGGGGCCTTCACCCCGCGCGGTGTTCAATCAGCACCGGTTCCTGACCGAAGCTGATCCGGTCACCGGCCCGGACGCGTACCGTCCTGCCGTCCATGTGACGCAGGCGGTACGCGCCCTCGTGCACGGACATCTCCGCGCGCCCCCGGCTCGTCCAGGCCACCACGAGCCGCGCGCCGCCCCGTTCGAAGCGGCAGGTGTACGCCGCTTGTGCCAGCCCCATCTGCGCGCCTCGTCCACAGGCCGCGATCCGGGCGCGGTCCAGCCACTGCTGAAGCCGGCCGATGCGCAGCCCGGCCTCCGTCGGGGGGCCGCCGACGGGCTGGATCACGAGCGGCACGCCGGTGCTCCCCCAGCTGTAGAAGTACATCCGTCGCACCATGTAGTGCCTGCTGTAGAGCCCCGCGAGATAGAAGCGCACCGCGTAGTCGCGAGCGTGGCGGGCATCCAGCGGCGGAGTGACGGCGATGTCCCGGTCGGGGCCGGTGTTCCACAGCACGATGCGGCCCTGGCCCTCCTCGTACAGAATGCTCTGCACCTTCCGCGCGAGTTCGATGATCTCCTCCGGCTGCCCGCCGGCCGTCCGCGGCGGCAGCTTCAGCGCCGCCGCGTCACAGCTCTCGTACGCCCCCGTCCGCGCGAACGTCCGCAGCAGTGCCTGGCCGCGCCCGCTCCACAGCTGGCCGAAGGACGGACAGACGACCAGCGCGCCGGGATCGTCGCGGCGGATGATCCGGGCCGCCCGTTTGACCATCTCCGCGAGGGTGGCGATGCTCCCGGAGTAGTGCAGCGGGTGACTGGGGTAGTCCCACAGCTCGTACGACTCGATGCGGTCGCGGTAGCGGGTGACGGCCTCCGCCACGAAATGGTCCCAGTCGGCCAGATCGTCCGGGGGTGAGGCCAGGGAGTCGCTGTAGCCGGACTTGCGGCCGCCGGGGGCCGCCCACAGCGGTGTGCCGCTGACGGTGAACAGGACCGGTAGGCCCTTCTGTTCGGCGGCCTCGACCATCCGGTCCAGGACCGACCAGTCGTAGTGGCGGCGTCGCGGCTCGATGGACCCCCAGCGGGTCTCGCTCTCCCACAGCCGGACGGCGCCGGTGCGGAAACCGGGCATGGCTCCGGTATCGGTGTTCAGGGTGACGCCGAAGAACTCCGGGGGTACCGGGCGTGCCGTGATGGACCAGAGCGGTCCCTTGGGCCGTTGCCCGGCGGTGGCGCCGCCCGCGCTTCCGCTGCCCGCGCTCGCGCTGTTGGTGCCGGATTTCCCCCTGGCGCCTTTGTCCCCGCTGCCCCAGTACAGGACCGCGCCCGCGACCGCGGTGACGACAAGGGCGAGCAGCAGCGCTCCTGCGCCCAGCCGGGAGCGCACTGGGCGCGGCGCCGGGGCGCTTCCCCGCTCAGGCGTCGGCGGGGCGGCGGGTGCGTCCTCCGTCCCGGGCTCGTCCGTCACTTCGCCGGCCGGGTCCTCCTCGGCGGCCTCGGCGCCCTCGACGGCCTCGACGGAGGCCCGCGACCAGAGCCGGTAGAGCCGGTCCAGCTCCGCCGGTCTCGCCCCGCAGACCCGCGCCACCCGTTCCACCGCGCTGAAACTGCCCGGAACGGTGGTGCCCTGGCAGTAGCGGTGGAGCGTGGACCGGCTGAGGCCGGTGCGGTGGGCCAGCGCGGTGTAGGTGCGCCCGCTGCGCTCCTTCAGCTCCTCCAGTAACTCGGCCAGTTGCGCACGTTCGGTCGCTCCCGTTCCGGATGCCATCACATCCCCGTCCCCCCGGTGCGGGCCGGACCGGCGCCCCCTGCGCCGTCCCACAGTGCCGGAACGCCGCAGGTGACACCCCTTGGTACGTCCCGTTGTCCCATCTTCCCGGTTTCTGTTGCCTTGGAACCCGCCGCCGCAGCAAGGTCACAGCACCACTGGCTCGGGGGGAGCGGTGGACATCTTGTGCATTTCGGGGGATACATGCTGCGCATCCACTTCGCGGCCGGAGACCTGGCCCGTACCCGGGTCAGCGACGGACCGGATCCACTGTGGGAATCGGTACTGAGCCTGCATCAGCTGCAGGAGAGGCGGCAGGATCCGGCCCTGGACGCTTGGCGGAGACACGTCATGCACCACGGACGCTCCTCGCTGTCCGTGCTGTTGCCGCTGGTCCCCGCCCGTGGCTACTTCCCGGATTTCCTGACCCCCGCCGAGAGCGCGGACGGTTTCGAGGCGGGGCTGGACGCCCTGCTGTCGACGCCGCGGTCCCAGCTGCGCCACCAGATCGGCCGGCTGGCGGTGGACCGGCCCGTCGAGCCCTGGCTCCGCTCGGTCGCGGAGGGCGCCACACCCGCACTCCGGCGGCTCGACGAGGCACTGCGCGAGTACCGGCACCACGCCTTCGGTACGACCTGGCACCACATCCGCGCGAGGGTCGAGGCGGACCGCGCCCGGCGGACCCGGACCCAGTGGTGCCACGGCACCGACGCGATGCTCCGCACCTTCGCGCCGTGTCTGTACTGGCGCCCGCCCGTCCTGGAGGCCGACTATCCGGTCGACAGCGAGATCCACCTGGAGGGCAGAGGGCTGCTCCTGATTCCGTCGTACTTCTGCCGCCGTAGGCCGGTCGCGCTGGCCGATCCGTCCCTGCCGCCCACCCTCGTCTATCCGGCTTGCCCCTCGGGGCCCGGCCGGACGCCGCCGGTCACCGCGCCCGGCTCACAGAGCGCGCAGCTCGCACGGCTCATGGGGCACACCAGGGCGGCCGTCCTGGAGTCCCTCGGCACCGACTGCACCACGAGTGAACTGGCCCGGCTCGCCGGGGTCTCGCTCTCCTCCGCCAGCGAGCACGCCGCCGTCCTGCGAGGCGCCGGCCTGATCTCCAGCAGCCGCCGGCGCAACTGCGTGTATCACCGTCTGACACCGATGGGCCTGGCCCTGCTCGACGGCCGCCGCTGAGCCGGCATGCATGTGCCCTCGGTACGGGACAGCTCCCCCACCGAGGGCACTCAGCAGTGCGTGAGGGCAGGTCAGGAATTGCGCTTGGGCGTCTCCGCGTCCTCTGCTGCCTGGTAGGCGATGCCGTCGAGGATGTCGTGCTCGCTGACCACGACCTCCTTGGCGCCCACCCGCTCCATGATCGAGAGCAGGACGAGCGCGCCCGCGGCGATCACATCGACCCGGCCCGGGTGCATGACGGGGCTCGCCGCGCGCTCGGCGTGGGTGGACGTGAGGAGGTCGCCGGTGATCTCGCGGACCTTCGCCAGCGGAATCCGGGAGTGGTGGATGGCCTCGGAGTCGTAGTGGTCCAGGCCCAGGGCCAGGGCGGCGACGGTGGTGACGGAGCCGGCCAGACCGACGAGGGTGGTGGCCTGGGTGAGGGGCACCGCCTCCTCGGCGTGGTCCAGGGCCGCGGCGATGTCGGCCTTCATCGCGGCGATCTGGTCGGGTGTGGGCGGGTCGCTGATCTTGCCGTCGTGGACGAGGTGGCGCTCGGTCATCCGGACGCAGCCGACGTCGACGGAGCGGGCGGCCCGGACAAAGGTGTGGCGCGAAGCGTCTCCGGCAAGGGGGGTGGCGGGCGACGGGCGGGCGTTGCCCAGGACGAACTCGGTGGAGCCGCCGCCGATGTCCACGACCAGGTAGGGCGGCGGAACATCGTCCCGGCCGGCCAGTTCCTTCGTCGCCCCGTTGTAGGAGAACTCGGCCTCCTGGTCGCCGGTGATCACCTCGGGCTCGACGCCCAGGATGTCGACCACGCCGCGCACGAAGTCGTCGCGGTTCTCGGCGTCGCGGGAGGCGGAGGTGGCCACGAAGCGGAGGTGCTCGGCGCCCAGCTCCTTGATCACGGCGGCGTAGTCGCGGCAGGCGGCGAACGTGCGCTCCAGCGCCTCCGGCGCCAGCCGGCCGGTCCGGTCGACGCCCTGGCCCAGCCGGACGATCTGCATCCGGCGGTCCAGGTCCTTCAGCTCACCGGTTGCCGGGTCCAGGTCCGCGACCAGCAGGCGGATGGAGTTCGTACCGCAGTCGATGGCGGCGACCCGCTTCACTTGGCCTCTCCTTCGGATCCTTCAGGGGCTTCGCAGGTGTCCTGGCAGGGGCTCACGCACGGGCCCTTCTTCCACCACTCCGGGAGCATGGCGATGGCCTCGTCGCCCAGCGGGTTCACACCGGGGCCCGCCGCGAGCGAGTGGCCGACGAGGACATGCAGGCACTTGACCCGGTCGGGCATGCCGCCCGCGCTGGGGAAGCCCGCCAGCACCTCGATGGCGTCCCGGCGCCGGATGTAGTCCTCGTGGGCCGCGCGGTAGGCGGCGGCCAGCTCCGGGTCGGTCTTCAGCCGCTCGGACATCTCCTTCATCACGCCGTTGGCCTCCAGCGTGCCGATCGCGGAGGCCGCGCGCGGGCAGGTGAGGTAGTAGAGCGTGGGGAAGGGCGTGCCGTCCTCCAGGCGGGGCGCCGTCTCGACGACATCCGGCTGCCCGCAGGGACAGCGGTGCGCGATGGTGCGCAGCCCGCGCGGCGGGCGGCCCAGCTGCTCCTTGAAGGCGGCGATGTCCGCGGCGGTGGGCTCGGTGGGCTCGGTCTGGGGCGGGGCGGTGTCCATGTGCGCTTTCGGTGGGGAGGGGTGAGGTGGGTGGCAAGGGGGCGTGGACTCCCCCTTATGACAGTACGGGCTGGTGCCGCCCGGCCGTACGGGCCAGGGCTCGGTGACCGTACCGCCTACCGTCGGACCGCCGCGTCGACGTCGGCCAACAGGTTCTCGTACCAGGGGGGCGGGGCCGCTTTCGGCGCCCGCTGTGCCGTGCGGGTGGCGGAGCCGTCCTGGACGATGTAGCCGGTTTCGCCGGGCATGACGAAGTGCAGATGGCGGCGGGCCTGCTGCTCGACATGGGCCGGGTCCTGCCAGCGGGCCTTCTGGTCGCGCAGGCGGTCCAGCGTCCGGCCGGCGTTCTCGGCCTTGCGGCGCTGGTCGGCGATGTCCGAGCGCTGGGAGACGTACTGCCGTATCGGGTAGGCGAGCGCGACGACCAGCGCGCACATCACCAGGGCCAGCAGTGCGGCGCGGCCGGTGAGGCGGTTGCGGCGGGGCGGGCGGGTGCGGTAGACGCGGGCGGCCGCTTGTTCGCCGAGCGCCTTGAGCCGGGTCGCGGTCGAGAACCGGTCCGCGGGCACGTCGCCTCCCCTTGAGTCCTGACGTCCGAACGACATACGTCCCCGGCAACGGTACGGGACCGCTGCCGGGGACGTACGGAAGCTGGGTCACCCCAGCAGCTGGGGCAGATCAGCCCTTGCTGGGCTTACTGGTTCGCAGAGCGAAACCGCGGGAAGGCGGACCGGCCCGCGTAGACCGCCGCGTCGTCGAGGATCTCCTCGATGCGCAGCAGCTGGTTGTACTTGGCGACGCGCTCGGAGCGGGCCGGGGCGCCGGTCTTGATCTGGCCGCAGTTGGTGGCGACGGCGAGGTCGGCGATGGTGACGTCCTCGGTCTCACCGGAGCGGTGCGACATCATGCACTTGAAGCCGTTGCGCTGGGCCAGCTCGACGGCGTCCAGGGTCTCGGTCAGCGAACCGATCTGGTTGACCTTGACCAGCAGGGCGTTGGCGGAGTTCTCCTCGATGCCGCGGGCGAGGCGCTCGGGGTTGGTGACGAAGAGGTCGTCGCCGACGAGCTGCACCTTGGTGCCGAGCTTCTCGGTGATGACGTTCCAGCCGGCCCAGTCGTCCTCGAACAGCGGGTCCTCGATGGAGACCAGCGGGTAGGCCGCCACCAGCTCCTCGTAGTACTCGGTCATCTCGGCGGCCGAGCGGCTCTTGCCCTCGAACTGGTAGGTGCCGTCCTTGTAGAACTCGGAGGCGGCGACGTCCAGGGCGAGCGCGATGTCCTGGCCGGGGGCGTAACCGGCTTCCTTGACGGCCTCGAGGATGAGGTCGAGGGCCTCGCGGTTGGAGCCGAGGTTCGGGGCGAAGCCGCCCTCGTCGCCCAGGCCGGTGGCCAGACCCTTGGCCTTCAGGACCTTCTTGAGGGTGTGGTAGACCTCGGCGCCCCAGCGCAGCGCCTCGGAGAAGGACTCCGCGCCGATCGGGGCGATCATGAACTCCTGGATGTCCACGTTGGAGTCGGCGTGCGACCCACCGTTGAGGATGTTCATCATCGGGACGGGCAGGACGTGCGCGTTCGGGCCACCGAGGTAGCGGAACAGCGGCAGGTCGCTGGCCTCGGAGGCGGCGTGCGCGACGGCGAGGGAGACGCCGAGGATGGCGTTGGCGCCGAGCGAGCCCTTGTTGTCGGTGGCGTCCAGGTCGAACATCGCCTGGTCGATCAGCCGCTGCTCGGTCGCGTCGTAGCCGACGAGCTCCGGGCCGATCTGCTCGATGACGGCCAGGACGGCCTTCTCCACACCCTTGCCCAGGTAGCGGTTCGGGTCACCGTCGCGAAGCTCGATGGCCTCGAAGGCGCCGGTCGAGGCGCCGGACGGCACGGCGGCACGCCCCGTGCTGCCGTCGTCGAGGCCGACCTCGACCTCGACCGTGGGATTACCTCGCGAGTCGAGAATTTCGCGGGCTACGACGACGTCGATGGACGGCACGTTGTCTCCTTCATGGGTGTCTGGAGTTCTGCAGCACGAGCCTAACGGCCCCGGACACGTCCGCCTGCCGTCGGCCCGCTCTGTGGGATGGAAAGGCCCAGAAAACTTCCCATAAGCGCAGTTCACGGGAGGTATAGGGGCATTGTTCACCAAGCGGGGAACGGTGGCGAACGGAGAAGCCCCGCCGCGGCGCGCCGGGGGGAATGGCGCGCCGGGCGGGGCTGTCCCGGAGGTGCGGGCCCGTTGCCCGGGCCCGCGGGAGTCCCGGTGAGGGGACGGCTCAGATGCTCAGCTTCTGCCCCGGGAGGATCAGGTTCGGGTTGCCGCCGATGACGGACTTGTTGTTCGCGTAGACCGTCTTCCAGGTGGTGCCGTGCGCCTTGGCGATCTTGGCGAGGGTGTCACCGGACTTGACGGTGTAGTTGCCGTGGCCCTGCGGCTTCTGCGGGGCCGGCTGGGCCTTCTCCTGCTTCGGGGCCTGCTGGGTCTGCTTCGGCGCGGGCTGCGCCTTCTTGACCTCGGCCTTGGAGGAGCTGTCGAGGTCGGGGGACGGACCACCGGCGGTCAGGTTGCCGGCACCGGCGCAGGACCAGGCGCCCGGGCCCTGGATGGCGAGGAGCTTCTCGGCGGCGGCTATCTGCTGGGCCTTGGTGGCCAGGTCGGCGCGCGCCGCGTACTGGGTGCCACCGGCGGCGGCCCAGGAGGAGTTGGAGAACTGCAGGCCGCCGTAGTAGCCGTTGCCGGTGTTGATCGACCAGTTGCCGCCGGACTCGCACTGGGCGACCTTGTCCCAGGTGGCGACGGACGCGGCGGAGGCGGAGGTGGCGCCCATCAGCGGGACGGCGACGGCGGCACCGGCGACACCGGCGAGGGTGGCGATGCGGACGGCCTTGGACGGACGGCGGTGCTTGCCCTTGTTCAGCATTGCGTTCGTTTCCTCACCGACGCCTGCGAGGTGAGCTGTCGGGTTCGGGCTGTGAGCTGCCCGGCCGGTGCGCGGTGCGCGCACCTGACTTCACCCCAAGCCGGTCGACCCGCTTTCGCGGGCGGGGCCGGCACCTACCTTGGGTCCCCCGCTCCTGCCTTCGGCGCTTGCGCGTCAAGTGCCTCCGACCACCGGCAGGATTCGGCGTGTGATCGAAGGGCCCGCTTTGGCGAGCGGTCCCGACCGTAAGCAGTAACCCCCTTGGTGTTCAAACCCCACCATCTGAACCAAGTTGACCGTTTTTGATCACAGGGGCCGTTTATTTCCGCAGGTCGGCCGCGGTGCGCCAGCGGTACGGAATCCGGCGGACGAGCCGGACACCGCACCCCGCAACGAGACCCTTGTCTCACTTTCACCAAATGGGGCGAACCGGCGGTAACTAGCCTGCCGTGTGCCCGAGATCGAGCAGCTGACCCGGGTGGATCAGGTCCGCGTCGCCCCCGACAACCTTCTCATTACGGTCATAGAGCGCGGTCCAGCCGCCGGGCAGATCGTGCGCCTCGGCGATGCCTGACAGGGTGTCACCGGCGCGGACGGTGTAGTCGCCGGCGGGCGCGGACGGGCCCTTACGGGGACCGGCCCCGGGGTCCTCACGGTGCTCCTCGCCGCCGCGCGAGGCGTGGCGGCCGGTGGGCCGGTCGCCGTCGCCCGCATCCTTGCCGCCCTTGCCGCTTCCGCCGCCCTTGCTGTCGTCGGCGTCGCCGCGGTGCTTGCCCTTGGCCGGGGCTTCGGGGGTGGCCGGGCCACTGGGGTCGTCCGTACGGCTGCCGTCCTCGCCCGGGTGGGCGGAGTCGGACGGGTCGGACGGGTGGAACGGGTCGGACCCGTCCTCGGCGTCCGATGGGTCGTCGGCGTCCGATCCGTCGTCGGGGGTCGACGGGGACGGCGACGGCGACGCGTCATCGGCACCGTGCCCCTCGTCTTCACCGTCACCGGACGGGTCATCGGACGGGTCTGCCGACGGGTCCGCGGTCGGGTCGTCCTCGTGCGTGGAGTCCGACGGCTCGGGCCGCGGTGTGCTCGTACTGCCCGGATCGACCTCCGGGGCCTGCCCGTCCCTGGCCAGCCCGGCGTTCACCGCGCAGCTCGGCCAGGCGTCCGGGCCGCGGTCGTCGAGGATGGACTCGGCGACGGCTATCTGCTGGGACCGGCTCGCGAGGTCCGGGCGCGAGGCGTACGAGGTGCCGCCGTACTGCTCCCACATCTCCTGGGTCAGCTGCAGACCGCCGTAGAAGCCGTTGCCGGAGGCCGCGCTCCACATCCCGCCGCTCTCGCACTGCGCGACCTTGTCCCAGGTGGCGGTGTCGGCGGCCTGTGCGCCGCTCGCGGCGAACAGCGGCAGTGCCATACCGGCGCCGGTCACTCCCACCGTGACAAAGATGGCCGGTGCCTGACGGGGGCGACGATGTCGGCCGTTCCCGGAGCGCATGCGGTTGCCTTTCGAGCGGCGGTGACGTGCTGGAGTTGTCTGCCGAGCCGGAGCGGTGAGGCGAACGGACACGGCGAACCGGTACGGCCTGTCGAACTCGCGGCCGATTCGGTGGATCGAAAGGTAGCCGGGGTCACGGGTAGTCACAAGTCGGTGTAGTGGAGATCACGCGGAGGTCACGCGCCTGACCGTCCGTCACCATGCGGGTAATCGCTGGTCAGACGCGCTCCGCGCGATCTTCCGGAGTGAACTCCACCGGCAGCGACCGCAGTCCGCGCATGATGAGCCCGCCGCGCCAGCGCAAATCGTCAGGTTCTGCGGCAAGCCGGATGTCCGGAAGCCGCGTCAGCAGCGTCGCGAGGGCCGCCTGCCCCTCCAGCCGGGCGAGCGGCGCACCCAGGCAGTAGTGGATGCCGTGCCCGTAACCGAGATGCTGGTTGTCACGCCGGGTGAGGTCGAGGACGTCCGGCTCGGCGAAGCGTGCGGGGTCGCGGTCGGCGGCGGCCAGCACCACCAGGACCGGGTCGCCCTCGGCGATCCGCTGCCCGCCCAGCGTCAGCGCCTCGGTCGCGAACCGCCAGGTGGCCAGCTCCACGGGACCGTCGTACCGCAGCAGTTCCTCGATGCCGGTGGCGAGCAGGTCCGTATCGCCCGCCGCCATCGACTTCTGCAGCAGCTCGCGCTGGGCGGGGTGGCGCAGCAGCTGGTAGGTGCCGTTGCCGATGAGGTTGACGGTGGTCTCGAAGCCGGCGAAGAGCAGGATGAACGCCATCGCGGCGACCTCGTTCTCGGTGAGGTGCTCGCCGTGGTCCGAGGCCCGGATCAGCCCCGAGATCAGGTCCTCGTCCGCCTCCGCGGTGTCGCCCAGGGACTCGCGCTTGCGATGGATCAGCTCGGCGAGATAGCCGCGCATCTTCTTCACGGAACGGGCCACTCCACCGCGCGGGCCTCCGCCGTGCCGGATCATCATGCCCGCCCAGTCGCGGAAGTCGTCCTGGTCCTCGCGCGGTACGCCCAGCAGATCGCAGATCGCGTAAATGGGCAGCGGGAAGGCGAATTCATGGATCAGGTCCGCCTCCCCGCGCTCCGCAAAGCCGTCGATGAGGCGGTCGGTCAGCTCCTGGACGCGCGGGGCGAAGGCGGCGACCCGGCGCGGGGTGAACGCCTTGGAGACGAGACGGCGCAGGCGCGTGTGGTCGGGCGGGTCGATATTGAGCAGGTGCGTCATGAGGTTGGCGCTGCGCTCGCCGGGGATGCCGACCTTGCCCTTGCCGTGGGCCGCCTCGCTGTGGTGCACCGGATTCTTGGAGAGCCGGGCGTCGGCGAGCGCCTGGCGCGCATCCCCGTAACGCGTCACCAGCCACGCCTCGACGCCGCTGGGGAGCGCGGTCCGGTGCACCGGCGCATGCTCGCGCAGCCAGGCGTACGCGGGGTACGGGTCGGCGGCGAACTCCCAGGTGAACAGCTCGGGCCGGTCCGCGGGGGCGGCCGGGCAGCCCGTGGGGGCGTCGGCGGTGGTGTCGGGGGTGGCGTCTGGCGTGTCGTGCACCTCCCGACCGTAACGCCTGCCTCAGGTGCGGTGCGCCGTCCCGCAGGCCCCGCCCGTCGCCCGGGTCCGGTCGCCCGGGTCCCGTCGCCCGGGTCCCGTCGCCCGGGTCCCGTCGCCCGGGTCCCGTCGGGGTCACACTCCCCCGGATCCCGTGGGGTTCACATTCCCCTGGGTCCCGTGGGATCCACGCCCAGCCCCTCCAGAAACGCCGCGGCCGCCGGCGACGGGCCAAGGGCGCTCCACACCACCCGCTCGGTGCGCTCGGGAGCGGGCCGTACGCGCACGATGGCCAGCCCCGCCAGCTCGGAGGCGATGGCTTCCGGAACCATCCCGACCCCCAGCCCCGCCCGCACCAGCTTCGCCAGAAACTCAACAGTCGTCACCTCGAACGCCACCTCCGATGTCAGTCCCGCCGCCCGGAACGCGTCATCGCGCTGCCGGCGGGCCGCCGACCCCGCCGCGAAGTCCACAAAGCTCTCCCGCGCCAGCCGCGACAGGGTGGTCCACTCCCGCCCGGCCAGCGGATGTTCCGGTGCCACCACCGCGACCAGTTCGCCGCGGGCCAGCTCCTGCTCCCGTACGCCGGCGGTGCGCGCGCCGGGCACCAGCCCGACGAAGGCCACATCCAGCGCCCCCTCCCGCACCTTCTCGATGAGCGGATCGCTCATCTCCATCAGCAGACTGACCCGCACCCGGGGGTAGCGGGCACGGAACGCGCCCAGCTCCTGAGCAAGATCGACGGCCGCGACCGTCGAGATCGCCCCCACCGCCAGCCGCCCGCCCACCTCCCCGGTGGCCGCCGCCACCTCCGCGCGGGCCCGCTCGGCCGCCTGCAGCGCCTGCCGGGCGACGGGTACGAACGCCTCACCCGCGGCGGTCAGCCGGACGCTGCGGCTGGTCCGGTCGAAGAGCCGCGCGCCGAGTTCCTTCTCCAGGCGGGCGATCTGGTGGCTGAGCGCGGACTGTACGACGTGGCAGCGCTCGGCGGCCCGGGTGAAGCCGCCGGTCTCGGCGACCGCGACCACATACCGCATCTGCTGAAGCTCCATGCCGGTCGATGGTAGAGGCGATCGATCTCATTTCACGATGGATGCGATGAAAACTATGTGTTGGACTCATTGATGTGCGGCGCTCAGGCTGGGCCCATGACACCCGAGAAGCCCGCCTGCGGACAGTTGGGGCGCGGCACGCTGCTGCTGATGTCCGTCGCCACCGGTCTGTCCGTCGCCGGCAACTACTTCGCCCAGCCGCTGCTGGACCTCATCGGCCGCGACCTCCAGATGTCCGTGTCCACCGCCGCCCTGGTGGTGACCGTCGCCCAGACCGGCTACGGACTCGGCCTGCTCCTGCTCGTACCGCTCGGCGACCTGGTGGAACGGCGCCGGCTCGCCGTCACCCTCTGCGCGCTGACCGCCGCCTTCCTGACCGTGACGGCCGCCGCGCCGAACGGCGCCCTCCTGCTGACCGGCACCGCGCTGACCGGCCTGACCTCGGTCGCCGCCCAGGTCATCGCCCCGTACGCGGCAACCCTCGCCGCCCCCGCCGAACGCGGCCGCACGGTCGGCACCGTCATGACCGGTCTCCTCCTGGGCATCCTGCTGGCCCGTACGGCCGCCGGGATGCTCGCGGAAGTGGGCGGCTGGCGCACGGTCTACTGGGTCAACGCCGGGCTGATGCTCCTGATAGCCGTACTGCTCCGCCTCCGGCTGCCCGCTCTCCGTACGACGGCCGGGCTGCGCTATCCGGCGCTGCTGCGCTCGACGCTCGCGCTGTTCGTCACGGAGCCGGTGCTGCGCCGGCGGGCCGCGCTGGGGGCCCTGGCCTTCGCGGGATTCAGCGTGCTGTGGACGTCGATGGCGTTCTTGATGTCCGGCCCGGCGTACGGCTGGCAGGAGTCGGCGATCGGGCTGCTGGGGCTGGTCGGCGCGGCCGGTTCGCTCTCCGCGTCGGTGGCGGGGCGGCTGGCGGACCGGGGGCTGGTGCACCGGGTCACGGGCGTCATGGCCGTTCTGCTGCTGGGTTCGTGGGGGTTTCTGGCCCTCGGCGGCGAGGGCGGCGCGTGGTCGCTGGCGGCGCTGCTGGCGGGGGTGATCGTCCTGGACCTGGCCGTGCAGGGGCTGCATGTGAGCAACCAGAACGTGGTGTACGGGCTGCGGCCGGAGGCGCGCAACCGGCTCAACTCGGCTTACATGAGCAGCTACTTCGCGGGCGGCGCGGTGGGCTCGGCGCTGACGTCGGTGGTCTGGGCGGCTGATGGATGGCGTGGGGTGTGCGTGTTGGGGGCGGGGTTGGCGGCGATGGTTGTGGCGGCGTGGGTCGTCGAGCGGGTACGCAACCGGCGTTCCCCGGCCGGTGCCGATTCATCGCCGCCTCTGCATCACCGCTCAGACGGCGAACTCCCCGCCTTTGACCACCGAGACGACCGACGACCAGCCGGCCGCCGGGAACAGTAGCGCCGGGCCGTGCGGGACCTTGCTGTCGTGGCCGGGCGGGACCGCCCCCACCACGACTAACCGGCCGCGCCCTCCGCGGCCAGCACCGCATCCCGATAGGCCCGAGCCGCCGCCCGCAACGCCGCCTCCGGGTCGACGCCGTCCCGTTCCGCCCGTACGGCCATCGCCAGCAGCTCGTACCCGATCCCCTCGCCCGCGGGCAGCGCCACCTCCAGCCCCACCGTCCGCGCCCGCGACGCCAGCTTCGCCGCCAGGGCGAGACCGGGCTGGCCCAGCGGGACGCCCTCGGTCAGCGACTGCCGCTGCTTCTCCTCCGCCTTGGTGCGCAGCCAGTGGGCCTTGACGTCCTCGGGGGTCTCGGCCGCCTCGTCGCCGAAGACATGCGGATGGCGATGGACGAGCTTCTCGACGATCGTCCCCGCCACGTCGTCGATCGAGAACGGGTCCTCGGGATCGTCCTGCGCGATCCGGGCGTGGAAGACGACCTGGAGGAGGACGTCCCCCAGCTCCTCCCGCAGCTCGTCGCGGTCGCCGGCCTCGATCGCCTCGACCAGTTCGTAGGCTTCCTCCAGGCCGTACTTGGCGAGGTCCTGGTGCGTACGGATGCTGCTCCAGGGGCATTCGGCGCGGATCTGGTCCATGACCTGGACGAGGTCGAGCAGCCGGGCGCCCGGCAGGTCGTAGGAGCCGGGCAGCAGCTCCAGGTCCGGCATGGTCTCGCGGCCGGATCCGGCCAGTCGGGCCAGGCCGTCGGTCAGCGCGCTCTCGCCGTCGGCGGAGGTGATGACGACGGCCGTACGGGCCTCCGGGACGCAGTAGTCCACGAGCTCGCGGGCGGCGAGGGACGCCGCCTCGACCTCGATGCCGGCCTCCCGCAGATACGGCAGCTGGGGGTGGGCCGGGTCGGCGCTCAGCACCCGGTCCGCCGCGCGCAGGACCTGCCACGCGGGCCAGGACAGGAGTCCGGGGGCGATCCGGTGGCTGGTGGTGAGCAGGATCAGGCGCCCGGTGCCGCCGCCCTCGGGGAGGGGGTCGGCACCGGTGTCGGCAGCAGAGGCGTCAGCATTCACGCTTCGAACGTAACGCACCGCACTGACAACGCCCGGCGCCGGTGCCACGGAGCCCGTCGCTCAGGCCTGCGTACGGGTCCCGCTCAGGCCTGCTGCCTCGACGGGCCCGTGGTGATCCACGGCTCCTTGGTCTCCCCCAGGATGACCTGCCGGTCGTCCCACTTCCCGAACCGCGGATTGACGTCGATGCCCATGGACCGCGACGTCTTGGACAGGGCCTGCGCGAGCTGCTGCTGCCCCTGCGCCCGGCCCCGGTCGGCACCCAGGTGCTTGGCAAGCCCGTCCAGCAACAGCTGATTACGGACCATGGCATCGATCTCGTCCGGCGCGATGCCCTGCTGGAGCCACATCGCCTTCAGCCGCTCGGCGCCACCCGCGCGTTCCTCGGCCGCCGCCCGCCACTTCTGGACGGCGTCCCGGGTGACCTTGACCCCGGCGTCCCCGGCGCTGCGCGCCAGCACCTCGTCGAAGATCATGCCGTTGAGGGTGGCCAGGCTCAGCCGGCCGGTGTTCATGATCAGCTGCGCGCCCTGCGGGGACCTGCCCTGCGCCTCGCGCACATCCTTCACCTTCGTCTGCAGCTGTGCGACGGTGATCCGCTTCCCGTCCACAACGGCCGCAGCACCGGGGTGCGCGCCGCCGCCACAGGCGGCCAGCAGCGGGGTCGCGGCCAGTAGGGCGGCAGTGGCGGATACGGAGAGCGCTGTCCTACGGCGGAACACTTGGCCTCCCGGCAGATCGTGCGACGGAGTCTCGACCTTGCGTGATCGAGATCGATGCTAAGGAGTCGGCGTGGCCTGGGCCACTGCTTCGGCCAACGATCTCTCCCGGTGGCGGTTTCCCCTGGGACGGCTTCCCCTTGGGCAGCCTCCGGCCCCCGTTCCTTCGTGTGCCGTAACACGCCGGACGGTCGGACCGGCCGGGCCGGACCGGACAGCTCGGAACCGACGGCTCAGAAGTGCAGTCCGGGCAGTTCGGTGGACGCCGGCGGGGCGGCGGCAGCGGGGGTGACACAGGTGAAGCCCAGGCGGGTCATTGCCCGGGTCACTTCGCCCGTCGTGAAGTCCCGGCGGTCCTGCCGGGTGATCACCGCGCCGACCTGCTTGACGGGGTAGGTATGGCGGCCGATGACCACACAGGGGCCGATGGCGGGCTCCGGCTTGATGCCCGTCATCAGCTGCTCCACCTCACTCTTGACGAAGTCGAAGGGAAAGTGCGCGATAACGCATCGCATGCAGTACCTCAGCAGGGTTGAAGGGAGGACCAGCGTTTCCGGCCGGAGTCGGCCGCGCAAGGCATGGGCGGTGACAACCTACGGGAGTTCATGCGGTGGCACCGCCGGGAGAACGGCCGCGGGACCGGCCCGGCCGCCCGTGCGCCGACGCGGAGGAGCCGCGCGCCCGGCCGGATCCGCCGGCCCGTCGGCGGCGCGCGGACGTGGTGCGCGACGCGGGCTGCGGCGGGGCCGGGGCGGCAACGGTGACGGGGACACCCGAGGGCGCCCGAGCACCGGTGATACGGCTCAGTTCGGCTTCGCCGGAGCGCACCGTGGTGCTGTGCGGGGTGATGCCCGCATCGGCCATCAGGCCGTCCATGGCGCGGCGTTCGTGGGGCAGCACGAGGGTGACGACGCTGCCGGACTCGCCGGCGCGGGCGGTGCGCCCGCCGCGGTGCAGGTAGTCCTTGTGATCGCCGGGCGGGTCGACGTTGACGACGAGATCGAGGTCGTCGACGTGAATGCCGCGGGCCGCCACATTGGTGGCCACCAGGGCCGTGACGCCGCCCTCCTTGAACTGGGCCAGGGTGCGGGTGCGCTGCGGCTGGGACTTTCCGCCGTGCAGCGCCGCGGCCCGTACGCCGCTCTTGAGCAGGTGCTTCACGAGCCGGTCCACGGCGTGCTTGGTGTCCAGGAACATGATGACGCGGCCGTCACGGGCGGCGATCTCGGTCGTCGTGGCGTACTTGTCGGCGTCCCGTACGTGCAGGAGGTGATGCTCCATCGTGGTCACCGCACCCGCGGAGGGATCGACCGAGTGCACGACCGGGTCGTGCAGGTAGCGGCGGACCAGGGCATCGACGTTGCGGTCCAGGGTGGCCGAGAAGAGCAGCCGCTGGCCGTCGGGCCGTACGTGGTCGAGCAGCGCGGTGATCTGGGGCATGAACCCCATGTCGGTCATCTGGTCGGCCTCGTCCAGGACGGTGATGCCGACGCGGTCCAGCCGGCAGTCCCCTCGCTCGATGAGATCCCGCAGCCGGCCGGGGGTGGCGACCACAACCTCGGCCCCGGCACGCAGGGCACCGGCCTGCCGGCCTATCGACATACCGCCGACCACAGTGGCCAGCCGTAGTTCCAGGGCGCGGGCATAGGGGGTGAGAGCCGCCGTCACCTGCTGGGCGAGTTCCCGGGTGGGGACGAGTACGAGGGCCAGGGGCTGACGGGGCTCCGCACGCAGTCCGGCGGTGCGGGCGAGCAGGGCGAGTCCGAAGGCCAGGGTCTTACCGGAGCCGGTGCGGCCCCGCCCCAGGACGTCCCGGCCGGCCAGCGCGTTCGGCAGCGTCGCGGCCTGGATCGGAAACGGCACGGTCACGCCCTCGGTGCCGAGCGCCGTGAGGAGCGGCCGGGGCATGTCCAGGTCGGCGAACTCGGCGACGGCCGGCAGCGACGGGGTCCGGCTGACCGGAACGGTGTACTCCCCCTGGAGTGCGCCGGGGCGCTGCCCCTTCCGGCCGGCGCGGACATTGCGGCCTGCGCGGACGTTCGTACGGGCTGGGCGGCTCATACTGAACCTTCCTCGAGAGCGACGCGCACGAGGAATCCTCGGCCCATCGGACCACACGGAGAATCGCAAGAACGAGTCGAATGACATGGTGAACAGGTCCGGTTGCGACGGGGTTTCCGGTGGGCGTACGTCGGAAATCGCGGCAGACAGCGCGCCCTACCGGCACGGCCACCTGGTGAACTCCGAAAGGCGGACCCCGAAACGGGACTCGAACGGCCGGTCGCGAAAGCCGTGAGGACGATGTGTTGCGCGGGCCGCGAATAGACAAGCGCTGGGGCCCGCACCCAAGGCGCGGGCCCCAGCGTTGCACGCTTCAGCTTCAGGCGGGAACGATGTTCTCCGCCTGCGGGCCCTTCTGGCCCTGGGTGACGTCGAAGCTCACCTTCTGGCCCTCCTGCAGCTCACGGAAGCCCTGGGTGGCGATGTTCGAGTAGTGGGCGAACACGTCCGCGCCGCCACCCTCCTGCTCGATGAAGCCGAAGCCCTTTTCCGCGTTGAACCACTTCACGGTGCCAGTAGCCATATCTGATTCTCCTTCGGGGAATTCTTTGGACCCGCACTGCGCGAGCCTCGCATCGCCGCGATGATTTCCCCACCCGGAAGAATCCGGTTACACAAAACGCTTCCACCGGCCCGGAGGCGGTTGAAGCGTTGAAGATTTTGGGAACCACAACTGCAACTGATATCGACAGTAGCACGCCTCATACAGCACCGCACAGAGGTTTCGCGGCCGACCGGCATGGGGCCGAAACGGTTGCCTCCCATCCGTAATTTCTTCCGTCGCGACATGAGATGTTCATCGGCATTCATCGCCGAATCCACTCGCCTCGCGTCGGCGCGCGCCGCGGTCCGCGAGGGTCCGTCAGGCAGCGGCCCGGCTCCGGCGCGACAATATCTACGGCGGCCGCAATAGACATTCTCCACCGCCAGTGGATAAGGTCCGCGCGAGCGCAAAGGCGTCCAGCAGGACGGCCTCGGACTGCCGAGAAAGGTGCGCATGGCTCCGGAAGCCCGACCGAACGCCGCCGACCATCTCGACGACGACGACTACCCCGCCTACACCATGGGCCGCGCCGCGGAGCTGATCGGTACCACACCCGCCTTCCTGCGGGCCCTGGGCGAGGCCCGGCTCATCACCCCGCTGCGGTCCGGCGGCGGCCACCGTCGCTACTCGCGTTATCAGCTGCGTATCGCCGCCCGCGCGCGCGAACTCGTCGACCAGGGCACGCCGATCGAGGCGGCCTGCCGCATCATCATTCTCGAGGACCAGCTGGAAGAGGCCCTGCAGCTCAACGAAGAGCTGCGCCGGCGCGAGGGCGGACCGGACCGGCCGGCGGGCACCTGAGGCCGGGCGCCGGCGTCCTCACCCCTGTACCTGCCCCAGCCAGTGCAGCATCCGCCGCACCTCCCCCGGAAACGCATGGTGCGGGCCGTGCAGTCGCTCCGCGTCGTACAGGAGACGGGCCAGGCATTCCTGGGCGGCGCCGCGGTCACCCTGGGCGAGGAGCAGGTGGCCGATGGAGCGGCGGATCTCCAGGGGGCGGGCGGGGTCGTCGGGGTAGCGCTCGAAGTACGGGAGGAGAGCGCGGTATTCCTCCAGGGCCTGGGCCACCTCGCCCAGTTGCTCCAGGCACTGGGCGGCCTCGTAGTGGAACTGGAGGGCCTGGCGGGTGGCCGCGGGGCCGGTCTCCTTGGCGCACTCCTCGGCCAGTTGGCGCAGTTCAGGGAGGGCGCGGCGGTACTGGCCGTCGTCCATGAGGGTGGCGGCGTACTGCTTGCGGAGGGTACGGACCACCGGGGAGTTGCGGCCGTGGCGGGCGGCGGCGGCCGGGAGGATGCCGCCGAGGATGTCCACGGCGCGGGTGATGCGGCCCTGGTCGAGGAGGCCTTTGACCTCGTCGACGGCGGCGGCGACGTCCGGGCCGGAGGAGGAAGGGGAGGGCGTCCCTGGCGCGGGGGGCGTGGGGGGTGGGGTGCGGGGGGTGAGGGTGGCGAGGGAGGCGCGGGGGTCGGCGGGGGGTGGGGTGGGCCCGGCGGCCGCTGCGTAGGCGGGGACGGGTTCCGGTGCCGGAGGGGCGGGTGCGACGCGTACGGGCCAGGGGGCGTGGGGCTGGCGGAAGGGGCGGGTGGGGTCCATGGGGGCGAGGGGGGTGGGCGGGTGCTGGGCCGCGTGGGGGCCGGCCTCGGAGGCCGGGAGGAGGGGGGCGAGGGCCTGGTAGACCTCCTGGGCGTCGGCGGGGCGGGCCGCCGGGTCCTTGCGCAGCAGGCGCAGGACGAGCGCTTCGAGGGGTTCGGGGACGTCGGGGCGCAGGCGGCGTACCGGGACCGGGTCGTCGTGCAGATGGCGGTGCAGGACGCCGAGGGCCGTGGAGGCGGCGAACGGGACCTGGCCGCTGAGGAGTTCGTGCAGCAGGATCCCGAGGGCGTAGAGGTCGGTGTGCGGGCCCACCGCGCCGCCCATGGCCTGTTCGGGAGCCATATAGGCGGGGCTGCCGATGGGGGAACCGGTGTGGGTGAGGCGGGTGGTGTCCGTGTCGAGGGCCGAGGCGATGCCGAGGTCGAGGACGACGAGGGTGCCGTCCGGGCGGACCATGACATTGCGGGGCTTGAGGTCGCGGTGGACGATCGGCACCGCGTGGACGGCGGCCAGTACGGCGCAGAGCTGGGCGGCGGCGCTGACCGCCCAGGGCCATGGGTACGGGTCGTGTTCGGCGAGGTGGTCGGAGAGGTCGGCGCCCTCGACGTACTGCATCACCAGGAAGAGGTCCTCGCTGTCGCTCCCGGCGTCGTGGACGGTGACCAGTCCGGGGTGGTCGACCTGCGCGGTGACCCGGCACTCGCGGACGAAGCGGCGGCGCATCTCCTCGCCGTCGGGGGTGCCCGCCAGCCGGTCCGGGCGCAGCAGTTTGACGCCGACGCGGCGGTCCAGGCGGCGGTCGTAGCCGATCCAGACCTGGCCCATGCCGCCCTGGCCGACCAGGACGGAGAGTTCGTAGCGTCCGGCGATGACGCGGCCGTTCACGGTTGTTCCTCCTGGCGGAGGTAGTCGCTGAGTTCGTCGAGTTCGGCCCGGACCTGGTCGATGCGCCGCGGCTGGGGTTGCGGCTGGGGCTGGGGCTGCGGGCGGGCCGGGGCGTAGGGATGCGCGGCGGGCTTCGCGTTGTTGGCGTAGGGGTCCGCGGCGGCGTACGGGTGCGCGTGGGCCGCGTACGGGCGGGTCTCCTGGGCGTACGGCGGGGCCGGGGCAGGCGGCGGGCCGTAGGCGGGTGCGGCGGGCGGCGGGCCGTAGGCAGGTGCGGCGGGCGGCGGCCCGGCCGGGTGGGCGGCGAGGACGGGGGCGGGGCCGTACCCCTGGCCGTGTCCGGGCGGCGGGACCGGGCGCGTGGGCGCCGTGACGACGTCGACGACGAGGTAGTACGCGACCGCGCCCATCATCTGCAGCAGCAGCGCCCCCACGGCGAGATTGGTCCGCCAGTCCGTCTCGGGATAGGTGAGCACCAGGACGCATACGCCGACGAGTACGGCCAGATCGGCGCCGAACAGCCACCAGCCCAGCGGCCGCCGCTGCACGAGGGCGGCCCGCAGCATCGCCGCCCAGGCCAGCAGGCCCAGGCTGGCCACCGTGGCGGCCACGAAGACCACGCGCAGCAGGACCACCACCCCCGTCGCCGGGGGGCGGTACGGCGGGGGAGCCGGGGCGGGGCCGTGCATTGCTGCTCCTGATGGATCAGTCGTCGTCCGTCGCGATGGCGGTCGCGGGCGTGGGTGTGGGTGTGGGTGTGGGTGTGGGTGTGGTGACGCGTAGGACCTGCGAGCGTATATACCGACGGCGCCGCCGCGCGCGGGGTTGTGCGGAATGGGCCGGGCCGATCCGGCATACCCCCTGCAACTCCCCAGGCGGCGGCGGTGTTTCCTCAGGGAAGCATCGCCCTTGTTCGCCCCGACCGACCGCGCTGACCGGCCCGCCCGGCCGGCGCTGACCGCCCGGCCGGTGCGGCCGGTCAGTCCGGTGCCAACGACCCGTCCGTGAAGCCGTCGTACATCCCCTGCACCAGCTGTTCGCCGAGCCGGGAGGCCAGCCGCAGGGCCTCCTCGAAGGCGGCCAGGTCGTGGAACCGCCTGCCGTAGCGCCGCTGTTCGGCGAGGGGGAGGCGGGGCAGCTGGAGGCGCCGGACGTCGAGGCGGGTGGCGGTGGAGGCGTAGCTGCTGGCCTGGCGGTTGTTGGCGGTGCCGCGGAGGAAGCCGGCGAGGAACCAGGGGTCGAGGGCGGCCGGGTCGGGGCGCAGCAGGGTGAGGTTGCGGCCGAGGGCGGCGCCGACGGTGGCGCCCTCGATCACACGGGCGATGGCGCCGCCGCCGAGGACGGGGACGACCACATCGCCTTCCTGGACGAGGACGGGTTCCTCGGCCGGGGTGGCGGGTGCGGTTTCCGGGAGGACGCCGGTGGGGCCGGTGGCGGCGATGACGTCGTGGTCGGTCAGGACGGCGTACGGGACGCCGGGGAGCGCGCTGCCGGGGCCGCCGGCGCGCAGCACCAGGGCGCCGGAGCGGGCGAGTTCGCCGACGGTGGTCAGCGGCCAGCGGGCGGGGCCCGGTGCGGTGGCGGTGTCCTGGCGGGGGGTGAGCTCGGTGGTGCGGGCGAGAGTGTCGGTCAGCCGGTCACGGACCCGGGCCAGTTCGGCGGGGCCGCCGGCCGCGGCGGGCGGCGGGAGGTGACGGGCCGGGGCGAGGTCGACGTCGTCGTCCAGGAGGTCGATGGCGGCCAGCGACCGCCGTACGCCGGGCAGTTCCTCGACGCCGCCGTCGCGGTCGAAGGCCTGCCAGGCATCCACGGCGGCGCCGCGGACGGTCTGCCAGTCGAGCTTGTCGCGGCCGGCGGTGCCGCCGGCCGCGGGCCCGGCGGTGTCCACGACGAGGAGCTGCGGGGCCGGCTGGGCGCTGCCGTCGGGCTTGCGCAGCACCCACAGGTGCAGGGGGATGCCGTTGGGCGGGGCGGCGCCGGCGGGCAGCGCGATGACGGCGCGCAGGGCGCCGCGGCGCAGCAGATCGGCGCGGATACGGCGGCCGGAGCGGCGGGAGGCGGCGGCTGGGGGCATGAGGAGGACGGCGGTACCGCCGGGGCGCAGGCGGGCCAATGCGTGCTGGACCCAGGCGAGTTCGGATTCCGTACGGGCCGGGAAGCCGTACTCCCAGCGGGGGTCGTAGGCCAGCTCGTCGTGGCCCCAGTTGCGTTCGTTGAACGGTGGGTGGACCAGGACGGCGTCGGCGGCCAGCTCCGGGAAGGCGTCGGCGCGCAGGGTGTCGGCGGCGCGCACCCGCACCTGGGCGTCGGGGACGCTGAGCGCGAGGCGGAGGGCGGTGAGCGCGGCGAGGTCCGGGTCGCCCTCCTGGGCATGCAGGGCGAGGGGTGGCGCGTCCGGCTGCCCGGCGGCGCGTTCCTGGGCGGCGGCCAGCAGGCCGCCGACGCCGCAGGCCGGGTCGAGTACGGAGCCCAACGGGCCGTCCAGGGAGGCCAGTTCGGCCATCAGGGCGGCCGGGCCGGGTGGCGTGAGGGTGTACTGGCGGGGGTTGGCGTCCAGGTGGCGGCCGAGCAGGAAGGCGTAGGCCTCGGTGGCGCCGTCCAGGGCCGCAAGGTCGGCGGTGGCGCGCACCAGGGCGGCGGAGGGGGCGAGCGCCTCACGGGTGAGGCCGTGGACGGGGTGGCCGTCGCCGAGCCGGGCGGCGAGGACGGAGTCGAGCATCGCGGGCAGTACGCCGGTCAGGTCGGCGTCGTCGGAGGCGCCGCGCAGTTGCTTCCAGGCGGCGGGCCGGTCGCGCACGAGGAGGAGGACGGCGCCGGCCTGACGGAGCGCGCCCGCGGCGCCGGCCGGATGCCCGACGAGCTGCTGCCAGACCCGCTCGCGCAGCGGCACCTCGGCGAGCTTGCCCTGATCGCGCAGCCACTGCTCGATGTCGCGGAGGGCGAAGGCGGGGCTGGTCTCGGTGCCGCCGACGGGCTTGGGGAAGTCGGCGTGCCGGCGGCGCCAGTTGCTGACGGCGGCCCGGCCGACCCCGGCGAGCCGCGCGATGCCGGCGGCGGTCACCTCGGTGGGGCGGTCCGCGGGGCTGCCCGCGGGAGAAATGACGACGGCCACGCCGTCGCCCGCCACGCCGTCACCTGCGGCGCCGTCGTCCGTCGCGTTGTCCGTTGGTGCGATGTCCGGCACCTGACTGGCTCCCGTCCCGAGCGTGACCACTGTGTCAGCAGCATACCCATCACCGCTTGAGACATCCCTTCACGACGTGAATTCCCCATCACCGTGAACTCGTGTTGACTCGATTCACACCCTCTGCTGTTATTGACCCATCGCTTCAGCGGACTTCGATTCAGCGCCCGGAAGGGGCCACTCCCGCATGTCTCAGCAGATGCACTACCAGCCAGCACCGATGGGCGCACCGGCTCCGCAGGTGGCCCGGAACGGCCTCGGCGTCGCCGCTCTGGTCCTCGGCATCATCGGTACGCTCAGCGGCATCCCGATGTTCTTGTTCTGGCTCGCCGGACCGCTCGGCGTCCTGTCCCTGATCTTCGGCCTGGTGGGCATGGGCCGCGCAAAGAAGGGTCAGGCCACCAACAAGGGTGTGGCGGTGACCGGCACGATCCTGGGCGTCCTCGCGATCATCCTGGCGATCGTCGGCGTCATCGTCTCCGTGCTGGTGGTCAAGGGTGTGGCCGAGGAGGCCGAGAAGGCGATCAAGAAGGAGACGGGCAGCAGCAACGTCACCACCAACCTCGACGCGGGCGCCGCGGCGAAGTACAACAACGGCCTCAGCATCACCGTCTCGAAGCCGAGCCCTTACACCGTCGACCCGAACACCCACGTCGCCGGCCACACCGACGGCAACAAGGCGTACAAGGTCACCGTCTCGGTCAAGAACACCGGCAGCAAGGTCTACGGCGCGCCCCTCATGCTGACCAAGGCACAGGCCGACGGCAAGAACGCCGAGGAGGTCGACGACGACAAGCACGGCATCCTCCACCACAAGTGGGAGAAGCAGCTCGACCCCAACGAGACCTCGACCGTGGAGATGGTCTTCGACGCGCCGCCGTCCGCCAAGGAGCTCGCGATCACGGTCACGCCGGACATCGGGCTCGCCGACGCGTCGTGGAAGCTGAAGCTCTGAACCTCTGAAGCTCTGAAACCCGCCGCACACCAAGCCGTGGGGGGGGCGGCCCCCCCCCCCCCC